>DBEWTI010000097.1:0-3753 GCA_048205975.1 Collinsella sp. | reverse complement strand
GGTTCCCACATTCATCCGTACATGTACGGATGAATGTGGGGAGTGTTCGGATGAAGTTGATAATCAAGGAACCCGTAAGGAGGATAGCCAATTCAAAATTCTCCCTTGCATCCCCGCAAACATTCCCCTATAGTATCTCCTCGTCACGGGGGCGTAGCTCAGCTGGGAGAGCGCTTGACTGGCAGTCAAGAGGTCAGGGGTTCGATCCCCCTCGTCTCCACCATCGTGAATGTAGAGCCTTCGGGAAACCGAAGGCTCTTTTCATATGCATCCACCATGCACTCCAAAGCGCCGCCAAAAAAGTTGTGCAATTAATTTCCCATATCTGTACATAGTTTGTTAGACAAACGCAATTAAGCAGAACGACAAGCAGGGTCAACCCGACCCCATTATCGCCACGCAACACACGCCGCGCCCCAATAACCAGCGCCAACGTGAACAACATCGCAAAACAACCCCCTTGAGCACACTAAATGAACGAAATGTTGTTCACCACTAACCAAATAGGTTTCGTTACCAGCTTGTGCTAGGATACCTAACGTTACATGAGTTCAACTGTGCTCGCGGTTCCAGCAAACCTCAAAGCGCAGGGTCGATCAGCATCCGGCCGTAACGGCGGTGTTAGAGAAGCCACGAGCTCCAATAAAGCAGTCATGCATTTTTGTTTGATTGAACGTTCATTAATTTATGAACGGTTTCAATTTAGTAGTTATGCATGCCAAAACGCAGCAGTCCTCAGCTGTTTGCGTGCGGTCCAGTTTTGTACCCGCTTGACTGGTTCGCACGCAGCCAGCTGAGGTTGCAGGGTTTTTGCGATACACCCCTGCGACCTCAGCGCTGCTTTTATACATACCGTTCACGGTGGGGCAGAGCCACGTGCTTGTCTGACTGGGCTCAGGGTTTGAATATGGAGCGCCTTCGCGCACAAGCGCCCTGGCGAAGCCATACCCAAACCCCGTGAGCCACACGTAAGACAGCAAGGGGGTGGTGCTCGTGTGGTATGTGATCCAGGTCATTAACGGTCGCGAAGACGCAATGCGCGAGCGCATCGAGCGTATGGTGCCGGCTGGCGCCATGCAGGAGCTCTTTTACCCCCAATATCAAACCGAGATCAAGGTACGCGGCGAATGGGTCAATACGACCAAGCCGCTCTTTCCCGGTTATCTTATCTGCGATACGGCAGATCCCCGCACCGTGCAACAGTATCTGCTGCGCATGGACGACTTTGCCCGGGTGCTTTCCCAGGACGGTCAGTTTGTGCCGCTGGCAAAAGAAGAGACCCAGCTCATTGGCAGCTTTACCAGCAGGGGAGAGCGCGTAGTGCCCATGAGCGAGGCTCTAAAGGATGGAGACCAGGTCGTAGTAACGGCAGGCCCGCTGCTGGGCCACGAGGGTCTCATCAAAACAATTAACAGACGCAAGAGCACTGCCTTTTTGGAGCTCAACCTGTGCGGCCGACGCGTAACCACCCGCGTTGGCCTCGCGGTGCTTTCAAACGAGCAGCGCGCAATGCGAAACCTTAAAAAGGCAATCGCCTAGCTGCTGGTGGTCGCCGCACAGAACAGGGAGGACCTTCGGGTCGGTGACGTAGTGTTGGAAGAAAACGTGTCGGATAAAACTGAATATGTAATGAACTTTCCCGAAGTCACAAGATTTCCTAGGGCAACAGAGTTTCCGCCCCCTGTCGAGGACCCGGCTCCTGCTAAGGGCTTCGTTGCAACTGGCACCTATAAGGCGCCCGCGCCGGACTCGTCGTGCGCCGCGCCCAAGAAAGGTGGGTCGGGCTACCTCGCCGTGAAACGTGCATTCGATATTGTTTTCTCGGCTGGTGTTTGCGCAGTTCTTTTAATCCCCGTTGCGGCTGCATGCGTTGCAATTGAGATCGACACACCCGGCAAGCCTTTCTTCCGTCAAGAACGTATCGGCAAGAATGGCAAGCCGATATATATTTTTAAACTGCGCACTATGGTGTCGGATGCTCACAAGCATCCCGAGAAGTACATGACTTCCGAGCAGCTGGCTCAGTGGAAACGCGAGCAGAAGGTCGACGATGACCCACGCATCACGCGCGTTGGTCGATTCCTGCGACGCACCTCACTCGATGAGTTACCGCAGTTCATCAATGTGCTCATGGGTGACCTCTCTGTCATTGGCCCCAGACCGGTGACACTCGAAGAGACATACGAATATGGAGACGCCCGTGATGAAGTGCTCTCCTGCAAACCGGGGATCACTGGCTGGTGGGCGGCCACCGACCGCAATGACTCAACGTGGGCTAGTGGCCAGAGGCAGGCTCGTGAGCTTTTTTATGTTCGCCATCAATCGTTAGGGCTGGACGCCCGCGTGTTTCTTAAGACCTTCAAGGCAATGAGGAAGGGCAAGTGATGGCTCCCTCATTGAGCGTAGTCATACCAACCTTAAATGCGGCGGGTGAGATCGATGAGCTGCTGACTCTCATCGAGGCTCAGACTCTCAAGCCCCTCGATATCTTGGTTGTTGACTCATCCTCCGAAGACGGTACCGTTGACAAGGTTGCCAAGCATCCCTGGGTTGACTTCGTTCGTATAGAACGTAACAAATTCAACCATGGTTCGACCCGCGACATGGCCCTGAGGCGTACCGCTGGCGACTTTGTATGTTTTCTTACACAGGACGCCGTGCCTGCTTCTAGTCAGTACTTGGAAAGGCTTGTCGAACCGTTGCTGGCTGATAGCTCCGTTGCACTTGTGAGTGGCAGGCAGCTTCCCAAGGCCGACGCCCGACGTTTTGAGCAGCTTGTGCGCGATTTCAACTATCCCGATTTCCCGTCCGTACGCTCGAAATGTGATATCGAGAAATTCGGTATCAAAACCTTTTTTGCCTCAGACACCTGTTCCGCCTATCGACGGACCGCATATCTCGAATGCGGTGGATTCGAGCGCGTTAATACCAACGAGGACATGCTCATGGCCGCCAAGTTTATCAGATCAGGCCTGAAGGTAGCTTACGAGCCGCGTGCCGAGGTCTATCACTCGCATAACTTGACGCCATCCCAACAGTTTGCCCGCAACCGCGCCGTCGGCTTCTTTCTCGAAACGCATGCGGACGACCTCATGCAGGCAAGTGAGATCGGTGAAGGGGGCCGGCTCGTCAAGGCGGTCTCCTCTCAGCTCCTTCGGGAGGGCAATCTGGTCGAGTTCATCGCCTTCGGTTTTGACTGCTGCGCCCGCCTTCTGGGAAACCGTGCAGGCCGTAGGTCCGCTAGAAAAGAAAGGCCATAGCCAGTGAAAGGCATCATCCTCGCCGGCGGGTCCGGCACGCGCCTGTACCCGCTCACGCTCGTGACCTCCAAGCAGCTGCTGCCGGTCTACGACAAGCCCATGATCTACTACCCGCTTAGCACCCTCATGCTGGCGGGCATACGGGACATCCTGGTCATCTCCACGCCGACCGACCTCCCCAACTTCGAGCGCCTTCTCGGGGACGGCTCGCGCTACGGGGTTAACCTGTCCTACGCCGAGCAGCCTTCGCCGGACGGCCTGGCGCAGGCGTTCACCATCGGCGAGGACTTCATCGCCGGCGAGCCGTGCGCCCTCGTGCTCGGCGACAACATCTTCTACGGCAACGGCCTGTCGCGCCACCTGACGCGCGCCGTCCAGAACGCCGAGTCGGGCCGCGCCACGGTCTTCGGCTACCACGTGGACGACCCCGAGCGCTTCGGCGTCGTGGAGTTCGACCGCGAGGGGAGGGCCGTCTCCATCGAGGAGAAGCCCG
>DBEWTI010000096.1:0-11826 GCA_048205975.1 Collinsella sp. | reverse complement strand
GAGCGTTTGCTCGACCGACTCTTTTTTGTGGGTAAAATACCTGCTCAGTTGTGTGGTTTTGTGCTGGGAGGCATCTGTGGGCAAGGCGAAGGCTAAGGCGAAGAAAAAGACGACGGGGGCGCGGGCTAAGCGCGATCGTCGTCGGAAGCTCGCGACCGAGGCTCCCGCGTCTGCCGAGGAGCTGCTGGCGAGCGTGCCGGGACTCGACGCGCTGCAGGACGTTCCGGCGTTTGATGACCTGCCGGTCGATGAAGCCCAGCAGACTGCCTTTGATGATTTCTGCGCACATGCCGAGGAGTCCGAGCAGATGCGGCTGGGTGCCGTGGTGCGCTTGGATCGCGGGTTTCCGCTGGTGGCGACTGCCGACGATACCTTTCGCGCCGAGCATGCCGTGGGGTTTGCCAAGTCGCGCGGCGAGGATGAGGTCCTGCTGCCTGCCGTGGGCGACCGTGTGGCGGTGCGCCGCGCTCCCGGGCACGATATGGGCGTGATTGAGTGCGTGCTGCCGCGCCGTACGAGCTTTGAGCGTTGGCGCGGCCGTGCCCGCGGAGAGCGCCAGGTGCTCTGCTCCAACGTGGATAGCGTGCTAATCGTGCAGGCGCTCGGTGCCGGTGAGGTGCTGCTCGACCGCGTGGCGCGCTCGCTGGTGTTGGCGCTCGACTGCGATGCCGAGCCGGTGGTGGTACTCACCAAAGCTGATCGCTGCGATGCCGAGGAGCTCGAGCGCGATCTGGACCGCGTGCGCCGCCTGGTGGGTCCGGACGTGCGCGTGATCGTGACGTCCTCTGCCGAGGGCCGCGGCCTGGACGAGGTCCGTTCCTGCGTGCCTGCCGGGAGCTGCGCCATGATTCTGGGCGAGTCGGGTGCCGGCAAGTCGACGCTGCTCAATGCGCTGCTGGGCCACGATACGTTGGCGACCGGCGGTGTGCGCGAACGCGACGACCAGGGCCGTCACACTACCGTCGCGCGCGTGATGGTAGCGCTGCCGGGCGACGCCGGCGTGATCGCCGATGCCCCGGGCCTGCGCAGCTTACCGCTCGTGGGTCACGAGCGGGGTCTGGCGCGCGCCTTCCCCGAGATTGCCGAGGCATCGCGCGCGTGCCGGTTTGGCGATTGCACGCATACCCATGAGCCGGGTTGCGCCGTTCGCGAGGCCGAGGACGCCGGGCAGATCGACAGCCTGCGTTTGGAAACGTTCCAAAACCTGGCGTCATCCATGCGCGTGAGTGCTCAAATGCTCGATCCCGATGTCCATCTGTAATTGATTTTTCCTATGACAGCCGTCTCCCAACTGTTCGGGAGACGGCTTTTTTGCTGCGGAAAAGCCTCGAAACATGCAGTTTGCTGACGTGCTGACCAAAACCTTGCCACGAGCTTGACGGGCTGGTCAGCTTTTGGTCAGCGATTGGTTTGACATCGAAAACCAAGATCGCGATTGCGCCGCTTTGCACTCTGACCGCCCAGACAATGGTGGTACGGGCATTCGCCCGGCACTGCCATGAGAGGAGCGGCCGTGAACAAGAGCAAGCGCATCGCTATCAGTCTGGTCACAGGCGTGCTCGCTGCTCTGCTCTGCATGGTTTACGGTTCATCGATCCGCTCGCAAGCCGAACAGGTTCAGGCTGAGACCTTGGCCAAGTACGGTGGCGATCGCGTCGAGGTATGCGTCGCGGCGCGCGATATCGATGTGGGCGAGACCCTCGATGAGACCAATGTCATAACCCAGGAATGGCTGACGAGCCTGCTGCCGCGTGATGCGGCGACCGAGCTACGTCAGGTGCGCGGCGACGTGACGACCTCGCGCATTCCCAAAAACGCCGTGATTTGCAATGTCTACACCAAGGCCGAGAGCCACAAGCTTGAGGTGCCTAAAGGCAAAGTTGCCGTTTCGGTGGCGGTCGATGCCGAGCACTCGGTCGGCGGCGCCACGGGCGTGGGCAGCTATGTGGACGTGTACGTGCAAAAAGATGGCGTAACCGATCGGCTGTGCGGCGCGTACGTGATCGATACCAGTGAGGATTCCGGTGCCACGCGCGAGGGCAAGATCGAATGGGTGACGCTGGCGGCTGACCCCGAAGACGTCAAGGAACTGCTGGGAGCCTCGGGCAAGGGAACGGTCAGCTTGACGATTCCCGCCACGGCGCGCGGCAAAAAGAGCGGAGGCGACGAGTGATGAAGGCGATCTGGCTTGCGTGCTGCGCGTGCGGCGATTACGGACTGTTGCAGCGGGAAGTCGTGGGCCGTGATGTGGGTGCACAGGTGCTTCGCGTGGGTGACCTGGACGGGCTGGTTTCCATGGCGCGGGCGTTTCCGTCACGCCGCGGGGCTGCCATCATCGCGGCGTCTCTGTTTGATACCGAAGATGTGCGCAAGACTGTTGCGCGCCTGACGGCCGAAGGCCGCGTGAGTCGCGTGGTCGTGTTGATAGAAGCGCTCGATCCGTCGGATATCGAGGGGCTGTTTCGCGCGGGGGCGACCGAGGTCATCGCTGCACACAGTATATGCGGCAACGGGCGCGCGGGCGAGGGAGCGGTTGATTCCGATCGGCGCATGACGATTGAGCCCGATGCTTTTGTTGATAGGGAACCCGGGGCGCCTCGCGCTACAAGAGGCCCGCGTGTTGATGATTATGGAAAAGCGGAAGCCGAGCATGGTCGGCGCCCCCGGAACCCCCTTGTATACGATGACGCTGGAGGGCCGGCGCAGCATGCTGGCGATTCCCCGGCTGTAGATATGGGATACGTGCACGGCGTGAATCTGGCGGATGAACTCGATGAAGTTGAGGGCTTTGCCGGGTGCGGCGAGTTGTCGCTGATGCAGCATGAGCAGATTGCACAGAACGAGCCTGCCTCGCAGACCGAACAAGCTGCCATGCCGGCTTGGACGCAGCGTGTGGTTGCGGCGGGGGAGACGGGGACGCTGTCACCGACGCCCGCCCCGCCGCCTCCGATGCCGCCGGCAGACGCTGCCGCTTCGCCGCATCGAGCTCCGGTCATCTGCGCCATTTCGGGTTCGGGCGGTTGCGGCAAGTCGACGATCGTTGCCACCATGGCACACACATCGTCGCTGTTGGGCTTGCGTGCCGCCGTGCTCGACCTGGACCTGATGTTTGGAAACCTTTACGACTTGTTAGGCGTCGATGCTCCGCGCGATATGGCGGCACTTATCGAGCCGTCGGCGGCGGGCACGCTCACCGAGCCGGATATCGTAGCCACATCGATGCGCGTGGCACCGGGCGTTACGCTCTGGGGTCCCGTCGCGGCGCCCGAGCAAGCCGAGCTCATGGCACGTCCGGTGGAGCTACTGCTTGATGTTCTGCGTCGCGAATCCGACGTGGTCTTTATCGATACCTCGGTCTTTTGGGGCGACGCCGTGGCGGCTGCGGTGGCGGCGAGCGACCGTTGCCTGGTCGTTGGCGATGCGGCGGTGTCGTCCGCGGCATCGGCATCGCGCGTCATTGAACTGGCAGGTCGAGTAGGTGTGCCGCGCACGCGCATGAGCGCCGTGTTCAACCGGTTCGGTGCGCGCGGGGCAGACGAGGACGTCGCCATGCGCTTTGAGATTGCCTGTGCGTTGAGCTCCAAGATTCGTATCGCCGATGGCGGGCAGGATCTCGCCGCGCTCATGGCGTTTGGGCGCGCTGACGAGGCAGTGGGGCAGACCAGCGCTTTTGCGACTAGCGTGCGCGAGGCCACGCGCGAGATGCTCGTGGAACTGGGGTGCGCCGTCGGCCCTTGGAGCGATATGGTCGCCGACCGTGCAACGCGCACCGAACGCCCGCGTATCCGCCTTCCCTGGTCGCGCGAGGGTGATCAGCGATGAGCCTGCAAACGAGGATTAAGGCTGCCGGCGCTGCGGCGGCGGCAGCGCCTGTAGATGCGGGGCGTCGCCGCGCCGTGAAACGACGCACCAAGCGCGCCGTGATGGACCGCATGGGTTACGACGAAGTGGCGCGTATCAGCGCCTATATCGACCCGGCACTTGCCCGCTCGGAATTGCGTCCTGCGGTGGAGGCGGCGCTCAATGTTGAGGAGCCGACCGATCTCGCGATGCCCGAGCGCGAGACCATCATCGACGAGATTTTGGATGACGTGGTGGGCTTGGGGCCGTTGCAGCCGCTCATCGAGGACGACACCGTTACCGAGATCATGATCAACGGCTGCCGCTCGGCTTTCTTTGAACGCGGCGGCGTCTTGTACCCCATCGAGCATGCGTTTGAGGATGATGAGCAGATCCGTGTGCTTATCGACCGCATTATCTCGCCACTTGGCCGCCGTATCGACGAGCGCAGCCCCATCGTCAACGCCCGCCTCAAAACGGGCTATCGCGTCAACGCGGTGATTCCGCCTGTGGCGATTGACGGACCGATTCTCACCATCCGAAAGTTCTCGGACCGTATCTGCTCGCTGGACGAGCTCGTGGGGTTGGGATCGCTGCCGCTTTGGTATGCGCAGCTGCTGTCGTGTGCGGTGTCGCTGCGACAGGACCTGGCGGTTGCGGGAGGCACGGGATCTGGTAAGACCACCCTGCTCAACGCGTTGTCATGTGAGATTTCCACCGGCGAGCGCATCGTGACGATCGAGGACTCTGCCGAGCTCAAGTTTGCACATCATCCGCACGTGGTGCGCCTAGAGGCGCGCGAGGCTTCAATTGAGGGCGAGGGCGCGGTGACGATCCGCGACCTGGTAACTAATGCCCTACGCATGCGCCCCGACCGCATCGTGGTGGGCGAGGTGCGCGGTGCCGAGTGCTGCGACATGTTGCAGGCCATGAACACGGGCCACGACGGGTCGCTCACCACACTTCATGCGGGTTCAGAACAGGAGACCGTGGTGCGTCTGACGTTGCTTGCACGTTATGGCATCGATCTGCCGAGCGAGCTCATCGAGGAGCAGATTGCCATGGCGCTCGACGGCATCGTGATGTCCGAGCGCCACGCCGATGGCAGGCGTTTCGTCTCCTCGTATTCGGGGGTGCGACGCGCCGCATCGGGTGGCGTAGAGCTCGAGCGCTATGTGACGTTCGATGCCGCCGAGCGCACCTGGACGCTTGACCGCGAGCCGCCGTTTATCGCAGAAGGCCTGCGGTCGGGGACGCTCACACAAGAGGAGGTGGACGAATGGAGATCACTGTGCCCCTCGTCGTAGGGGGCTTGGCAGGGCTTTCTGTCGCGACGGCGTGCGGGGCGGAACCTCGTGTGCCGCAGGTACCGCCGGCGGAGCTGGCGCGTCAGGCGCTCGAGACGGTGGCAGAGAAGCTGCCGCGTGAGCTGGTGGAAAACGATCTGCTGAAAAAGATCGCCCGTTCGTGGGCATCGCTGGCTCCGGCGCATCGCCTTGGCCTCGTGATCGAAGATGCTTCGGGACGTTTGGCGTTTCTGCTGCTATCGAGCGGTGTCTGCTGCGTTTTACTAACGATGGTGTCGTTATCGCCCCCCGGATTTGCCTTGGGACTTGTTGCTCCGTTTGCCGTTGGTGCCGCTCGGGATGGCTTTGAGAGCCGGCGCGAGCAACACGATGCAGAAGAGGCAATGCCCGAGGCGTTTACCGCACTTTCCATGTCGCTTGCCTCGGGACATTCGCTGGCCCAGGGCATGCGCTTTGTGGGCGCTCATGCGCAAGAGCCAGTGCATACCGAGTTTTTGCGGGTGGCGGCGGCGATCGATTGCGGCATCTCGGCGACCGACGCGCTCGATGACTTGCTCGTGCGTATCGACGCCCCCGGCCTTTCGCTTGTGACTTTGGCGCTTAAGGTGTCTCAGCGCACCGGCGCTCCGCTTGCCGACTTACTGTCCGAGGCGTCGAGCATGGTGGGGGAGCGCATTGAGCTCAAGCGCCGCCTGGATGTTAAGACGTCGCAGGCTCGCATGTCTGCGCATATGGTCGCAGCGATGCCGGCGGGCATGTGCGCGGTGTTGGCGCTGCTTTCGGCAGATTTTCGTCGCGGTCTTGCGACGCCTGCCGGCGCGGGCGCTGTGGTGTTGGGTCTTGCCCTCAACGCCGTTGCCCTGGTGGTTATCCGGCGCATTATGCGGGTGGAGCTATGAGCGCCCCGGTTGCAGTTGCGGCTTGCCTGTGCGCCCTGAGTGTATTTGTCGCGACGGGTTTGGATCGGGCGGATGCACGCAAGATCGCAGGGGCCTGCAAGCGCGAGGCGGTGCTGGTCGCTGCCGCGGGTCGCTCGGTGGTCGATGCTCTGACCGCGCGAGTGAAGGGCGCGGTTGGAGCGGGCGGCCCGGCGCGAGTGTCGCTCGGCGAAGTGTCCGAGATGATCGATGTTGTGCGCTTGGGTCTTTCGGCCGGTCTTTCGTTTGATGCGGCGCTTGAGATTTTCTGCGCCAACCGCCGGTCAGTGCTGGCTCTTCGCCTTGAGCGCGCCTGCATGGCGTGGCAGGTGGGCGTGGGCACGCGTGAGGACGAGCTGTTGGCCGCCGCGCGCGACCTGGACGTGCGAGCGCTCGAGACCTTTGCCATCACGGTGGGGCAGGCGCTCGCCCTGGGTGCCCCACTTGCCGAGACGCTGGCCGCTCAAAGTCGCGAGATCCGTGCGGCTCATCGCGCCGCGGTCGAGCGCGAGATCGAGCGTGCGCCCGTCAAGCTGCTGATTCCCACCGGCACGCTCATCTTGCCGGCGTTGCTTCTGTCCATATTGGGCCCGCTGCTGGGAGCAGGCGGGATGATGTAGGGAGGAATACATGAACACGATGACTGACGCTGCTGGCAAGGTCCAGGGCTGGGCGTTTTGCCGGGCGGCACATGTTCGTCAGCGCGCTAAGGAACTATTGCAGGAGGAGAGTGCACAGGGTACCACCGAGTATGCCATCTTGGTCGGCGTGCTCGTGGTGATCGCGATTATCGCCATCGTCGCATTTAAGGGCAAGGTCCAAGATCTATGGAACGCTATCAGCGAGGGCATCAACAGCCTGTAGAGGGCGAGCGCCCCATCGGGGTGCTGCTGGTGTTTGCTTGCCTGACCGTGGCGATAGTGGCGGTGCTTTGGGGGCTTAACGCCGCGCGGCAGCAGCGTCCTGGGACCGCCTCCGATTTGGGCTCAGATTCGGCGGTGGCGTCTCAAAAAGATGAGATGCGAGATGCGGACGATTCGGATGTCGCTGTCACGGCGCAAACCTTTCTGCGGACGCTCGACAAGCGGTCTGGCACTGCGACGGATTCGCCTGAGGGCAACGCGATTGCGGTCCGGCTTGCATGGTCCGAGGACCGACCGATGACCGAAGCGGCGGCGGATATGCTGCGTTCCTATCGCGAGGTACCCACGGCGCAACTTGCTCTGAGCGGCTATCTCGACATCAAGGGAAACGTGTGGGGCGCCATCGTGCGTGACGGACGCGGCTGGGTCGATATGGTGACGGTTGCCGCGGATGCTGGTGATACTTCGTGTCGCCTGCGCGCCGTGCGCCTGGTTCCGCAAACAATAAGCTCAAAGGAGGGGTCGTGAAATGCATGGCGTTCTGCGTGAAGAGGTTGCCCAAGCGACTGTGGAATACGCCATCGTCACGGTGGCGCTGTTATCGATCGTGCTGGCGATTGCGGGGCTTTGGCGTGCTGGCACTGATGGGCGCTTGGCGGCGCTGGTCGAGCGGGCGGCGTCTCACGGCGTCACCTCGACATCGGTTGTCGACGCTGCTGCGGGTGCTAAGGACATCGCGCTGTATTGATATCGCGCGCGAGGACCGGGCGCAGTCTACGGTCGAGGCCGCTTTTTTGCTGCCGACGTTTCTGACACTCATCCTTCTCGCGCTGCAACCGGTGTGTCTGCTCTATACGCGCGCGGTCATGGAGTCTGCCGCCGCCGAGACCGCGCGGCTCATGACCACGACGGCGGCGGAGGACGACGATCTTAAGGAGTTCACCCGCCGCCGACTTGCCGCAGTGCCCAACGTCTCGATCTTTCATGCCGGCGGGCCGTTGTCGTGGGATATCGAGCTTGGCCGGGCCGGTGCGGGTGGCGTCTCGTCCGTGTCCGTTTCCGGCGAGGTCAAGCCGTTGCCTGTGATCGGTGCGTTTGCGCAGGCTATGGGTGGTACCGCCGAGGGCGGCTACGTTGAGCTCAAGGTCGATGTCTCGTATCGATCGCGTCCCGAATGGCTGGAGGGAGATTATGATTCGTGGATTGCTGCATGGGATTAAGCGTTTCTGGTCTAGACGCGTTTTGACGCACCGTCCGAGCTGCCATCGCAAGCGAGGCGGCTTTATGGGTCGAGCCGGTGTCGATCTGTTTATCGAAGACGGCGCCTATACCACGCTTTCTTCTGCCGTGGTCATCCTAGTGGTGCTCACATTGTTGTTTTCGTCGACCGCGGCGATATGGAGCATGTCGCGTGCCGGGGATACCCAGGTGGCGGCTGATAGCGGCGCGCTGGCGGGTGCCAACGTAGTGTCGTCCTATCACACGGCTGCCACGGTGGTTGATGCGAGCATCTTGAGTCTGGGGCTGGCGGGGTTTGCCACAATCGGGACGGGCCTGGTCGCCATCCTCATCCCGGGTGCCGAGCCGGTTGCCGGCAATATGGTCGACACCGGGATTGAGATCATTAAAACGCGCAACAAGTTTGCCAAAAGCGCATCGGAAGGCTTACAGAAAATCGAGACGGCTCTGCCGTATCTGATCGCCGCGCGTGCCACGCAGGCGGTGTCGGCGCAGGATACCGATAGTGTGACCTATACCGGTACGGCGCTTGCCGTGCCCAGGACATCCGAGTCTGACTTCGCTGCGCTCAAAGGATCAGAGATCTCGACCGATACCATTAAAGACACATCAGATGATTTAGAGTGTGCGGCCGAGGAGCTGCGGAAGGCTTCTGAGGACACGGCGAAGGCTAAAGAGCGTGCTTGGCTGGCGGATTGTGGTGGGTCTGACAAGGGCTCGGTCGGCAGCTGTTCTTGCATGTGGGAGCGTACGAAAAGCCTAACGGATCTCTCCGGTGTTCAAAATCCGCATTACTCATCGAGCGTTACGTGGGAGCCCCAAGTTGCCCTTGATCGCGCGAAGGACTACTACCATTGGCGTCTGACAAATGAGAAGCCCCACGGCTCGAGTGTCGAGATGAAGGCAGAGTCTGCGGCGCGTAAGGCGTTTTATACCTATGCGAGCGCGGAGGTCGATCGGGCACATATAACCGAGAACGGAGACAGGGTTTCCTCCTATATTCCGCTGCTGCCGCGCAACTCTGATGAGGTTCGGGCGACGGAGCTCTATACCGATGCGGTGTGGCCGACGAGCGTGAACGATGACAAGGCGTATCTGCATTACGGGACGACCTGCCCTAACTATAAGAAAGGGACGCCGAGCGGATTTGCTTCGGTTGCCGATTACGATGGACAGGATAAATGCAGCAAATGCCATTTTGGCGTTTTGTCGCTTGGTGCTGTTGCGGCGCCTTCAACCTCTATCGAAAACGGCTTCGAATATCACTTCGACGAGTTCAAAAAGGCCTTGGAGGAATACGTCAAATGTCGGAACAAAGAGCTTGAGCTCATGCGTCAGACCGAGGATGAGGCCGACCGTGCGAGCAATGCGTTTGACCAGGCCATTAAAGCGCTTTCGGGCGAGCGTCCGCGTATCGCTCCGCCCGGTCGCAACGGCGTGGTTGCCTTTGCGGTTTCGGGTGCCATCTCGAGCCCCGATGAGCTCAACTCTTCGTTTAACACGGCAGTCAGGCTTGGCGATCGCGGTGCCATCTCTGCCGCGGTACTGGCGCCCGATGAGGCGACGGCGCAAAACAACGTGCTTTCGCGATTTTTCTCGACATTGAAGGAACGCTCGGGTGGCGTTGCCGGCGTACTCGATGGCGTCATGGATGTCTGGGGACGGCTGCTTGTGGGATACGGAGACATCCAAGGTTCGGCCGACGAACTTATGGACGAGATGATTAAAGGCCTAGGAGGGGGCAGCGGCGCGTTGGGCTCCATCGCATCGTGGCTCGGCGATACCGTTTCGGCGTCCGTGGCGGCGCTGGGTTTGGAACCGTGCGACTTGCGCCTGCGAAAGCCGGTGCTGACCGATTCCGCCAACGTCATCAAGAGTCCGGGGTCTGACATTGCCGGTCTCTCTCAAGCGCAAGACAGGCTGCGAAGTATTCCGTTGGGCGTGACCGATCCCAAGGCGCTTTGCGAGGCGTTGGAATATCAAGTCGAACGCACCATCAGCGGTACGGTGTTCACGCTTGCGGAGATTCCTCTGCCCGGCGGCGG
Organism: Collinsella sp.; assembly: GCA_048205975.1. Classification (GTDB taxonomy): domain Bacteria; phylum Actinomycetota; class Coriobacteriia; order Coriobacteriales; family Coriobacteriaceae; genus Collinsella. The sequence continues at coordinate 1,615 of DBEWTI010000096.1, read as the reverse complement.
CTCCATCCCGCTCACCGTCGATGTCGCCACGCTGGTTGGCGCTCTGGGCGGTGGGTCGTAATGAGTATCCGCATGCGTCTGCGCGAGGAGCACGCCCAAGCGACGGTGGAGATGGCAGTGGTTACGCCCGTTTTGCTGGTGCTGGCACTCATCGTGTACAACGTCATGATCTTTGCCAGTGCTGTCGCGCGCTTCGACCGCGTGGTGCCCGACATCGTGTTGGCGCACGCCGTGGCGTCGGAGGGGGAGGGCGACGAAAGCTCTGTCGATGCCTCGGCGACGGTCCAGACTCAAATTCTGAATGCAATGGAAGGCTATGACTTGCAGATCGAAGTGTCGAGCGAGCAAGGCGCGGAGGCATCGGATGGTGGTCTGCTCTCCCTATCCGGTACGTTTAGGACCTACATCTGCACCATGCACTATGAGCCGTGGCCGACTTCTCTCAGCATCGCTGGCGTTCCGCTGGGGGCACCGGCAACGTTGTCGCACGAGCGCGCGGTGACGGTCGATCCATGGCGTCCGGGGGTGGTCATGTGACCGCGGTCTCGTCCTACATCGCCTACGCGCGGGCACTCAATAGGCTGGGCTGGACGCCGGCCGAGTTTGCGGTGGCGGAGTCGTTTGTCGTGCGCCTGCGCGGCATGCTGGGACGGTGTCCGGTTGCCGCCAACGGTCTGCCGCTCGTCATGGCATTTCCACGCTGCTCTTCGGTCCATACGTGTTTTATGGCCTATCCCATCGACATTGCCTTCATCGATCGCGACGGCAATATCCTCGCGCGCTACGAAAACGTACGTCCCTGGCGTATGTGCTCCTGCCCCGGCGCCTGGGCCGCACTAGAGCGCCCTTCAATCATTGTTTCGACCCCTGCTCTCCAACGCGTGCCGGCTTAAGAATTGGCGACAGCGGACTTTCGTCATACGAAATTGGGTAAGATGGAGGAGAAGATGCATGGATGTTGAGATCCATCCCAACGCTAAAAAGCACCTGACGGAAAAGCAGGTGCTTAGCGCTTGGCTTGCGGTTACTGAGTGCATTCGTCGCGAGTCGAAGGACGAGCCGCCGAGATGGCTTGCGATTGGATGGCTCCCAGACGGACGAAGCGTGGAGCTTGTCGCGGTCGAGCTTGTCCGTGGGTGGCTTATCATTCATGCCTTGTCTCCAGTCCAGAAGAAATTTTGGCAGGAGATTGAACGGGCTCGGCAAAGGGGTCGATGATGGGCAAGACGTATACGGCCGCTAATGGTCAGGTTGTAACGGATGAAATGATTGACGCGTGGTGCGAGTCGTACGAGCGCGGAGAGTTTCCGGATGGCGAACACACCGTTGGTGGGATCGTGCATGGACGGCCCCCACTCTCAGGTGAGGGGACGGCAACGCTGTCGGTCAAGATTCCTCTGGGAATGAAGGAGGCCATTCGTCGACGGGCGGCTGCCGAGGGGATGACGCCAAGTGAGTTTGCCCGTGCGGCTCTGAGCGAAAAACTTCTTGCTGCCGGCTGATGCCTCTGACGTGCCGATTTAAAGAACCGAGGCTGTGCTCAAAAACTTTTTTGAAATTCTCGGTTGACCGGAACGCGTCCTTGGTTATACTAATCAAGCCTTGAAACAAGGCA
>DBEWTI010000088.1:0-9378 GCA_048205975.1 Collinsella sp. | reverse complement strand
CAACGAGTTGGCTGATAAAAAAGGGCGTGCCGCCCTGGTTGGGGCGGCACGTTTTGTTTGGGCGGACGTCTGCCGCGTGCGTTACTCGAAATATTGAAACTTATTCGTTGAAAACGCGAATGTTACGACGAAGCCTTCGCCGGAGTCGGATGCCGCGGTGACGTCGATGCCCATCTTGGAGCACAGGCGCGCCACCAGGTAGAGGCCGATGCCCGTTGCGCGCTTGGTGGTGCGGCCGTTGTCGCCGGTAAAACCTTTCTCGAACACGCGCGGCAGGTCGGCCGCGCTCACGCCGCAGCCGTTGTCCGCGACGGTAAGCTCGATGCGTTCGCTCGCCAGGCCCTCGTCCAGCAACGCGCCCGAAAACACGATCTTTGCGCCGTCCTCGCGCGCATATTTGATGCTGTTCTGAATAAGCTGGCCTAGAATAAACTCGAGCCACTTCTCGTCGGTAAAGACCTCAAAGTCGAGGTTCTCGCACACCGGAGCCACGTGCGCCGCGATAAGCTCGCGCGCGTTGGCTTTAATCGCGCCCGTCACCAAGGTCTTGAGATCCCAGCGACGAATCAGGTAGTCGCGCTCCACGACTTCCGAGCGCGCGTAGTATAGCGCCTGGTCGATATAGCGCTCCACGCGAGCCAGCTCGCGACCCAGGTCATCCACACGCGACAGGTCGTCTTCGCTGCCATCCAGGTTTTCCAAAATCAGATGGGCCGCCGCCAGAGGCAGCTTGGCCTCGTGGACCCAGCTCTCGATATAGTCGCGATAGTCATCGGTCTGACGTCGGCCTTCGGCAACCTCGTCGCAAGCGGCTTTGCCCACCCGGCGCAAGACCTCGTACTCGAGCTCGCCCTCGGCATAGGTCGGGCATTGCACCATCTCCTGCACCCATGCGGGACTCTCGAGCTCCTCTGCCGCACGCTCCAGCTGGCGCAGAAAACGGCGACGGCGAGCGTACTCGATCACGATGCCGAGCATACCGAAGATAAAGGACACGCCAACCGCCACGACCACGATAGAAACGGGTGCGCCGGCGACCGTCAGCACAAAGCAGCTCAGCAGCACGCCGCACGTCCACACGGCGACGGGAAGCAGTGCATCTTTAAAGAACTTGCCAAACGACATAGCCGGCCCCTAGACCGAATAGCCTTGGCCGCGATGCGTGGTCAGATACCCTTTGACGCCGATTTTTTCGAGCGTGGTGCGCAGACGGTTGATGTTGACAGTGAGCGTGTTGTCGTCCACAAAGGCATCGGAGTCCCACAGATCCTGCATGATGGCCGAGCGCGAGACGATCTTGCCCGCGCGGCTCAGGAGCAGCGAGAGAATGCGCAGCTCATTTTTGGTGAGCTCGGTGCTGTCGCCGGTCGCCGTGTTGGTGACCGCGGAGCGAGCAAGGTCGAGCTCCAGCCCCTTGTGGACGAGCGTGCTGCGCTCGCCCGCCGCCGCGGTGCGACGCAGCAGTGCGTTGATGCGCGCCACGAGCACGCGCGCGCTGTAGGGCTTGGGAACAAAGTCATCCGCGCCGAGCGTCATGGCCATGACCTCGTCGATCTCGGTCGTGCGCGACGTGAGGACGATGATGGGGACCTCGGATTCGCGACGGACTTCGTGGCAGATGTGCTGGCCGTCTTTGACAGGAAGCGTCAGGTCGAGCAGCACCAGGTCGGGCGCGGCCGCGAGAATATCGCGCGAGACATGCTCGAACGATTCGCAGGCCTCGACCTCAAAACCGGCACGAGCAAGGATGTCGGCAAGCTCACGACGAATGGGCTCGTCGTCCTCAACGATATAGATTAGCGCCATGTGTCCTCCCATTTCGCGTAACTTGCACCTTCCACACCATTATGCCCACGGCGTCGCAGCGATACGACCCCGTGGGCACCTAATATGACAAAAGTGTTCGGTAGCCTTGAGAGAAAATAGGGGCCGACCGGTCCTAAACCGATCGGCCCCATCGCTTCGACCTCGAGCCTCTACTCGAGCGTACGCATGTACGCCGAAATGGCATCCAGGCCCTTCTGCAGGTCATCGGTGTTGTCGGAGTATGCATAGCCAATGCGCATGCTCTTGGGCTCCTCGAAGCAATCGCCCGGGGTGACGAGTGCGCCGGACTTCTTAATCATGTCGGTGCAGAACGTCCTGGAGTCAATGTCGTAGTCGTAATACACGAGCGCGGTGCTACCCGCCTCGGGCTTGACGAACGACAGGCGCGGCTCGCTCTCGACCCACTTCTCCAGAACAGCAAGGTTCTGACGGACGATGCGACGGCTGCGCTCAAGGATCACGGAAGCGTTGCCCAGAATCAGCTCCGCCACCGACTCGCTGAATATGCCGGCGGAAATCAGGTTGTAGTCGCGATGCGAGAGCAGCGCGCGACGGAGCTCCGGGCTCTTGGTGACCGCCCAGCCCAGACGCAGGCCGGCGAACGACCAGACCTTGGACATGGATGCGGTGGCGACGGCCTTGTCGTACAGGTCGACCACGGACTCGGCGTACTCATCCGTCTGAGTAAGCAGACGGTAGACCTCGTCGCAGAGCAGCCACGCGTCGTGTTTGCGTGCGACCTCGACAATCGCCTTGAGCGTATCGGCGTCGAGCAGGGCGCCCGTGGGGTTGTCCGGGTTATTGATGCAGATGAGCTTGGTATCGTCGGTCACCAGAGCATCGAGCGCGTCGACGTCGACGTGGTAGCCGTTCTTGCGATCGAGCTGAAGGATATCGACCTTCGCACCGCACATCTCGGGAATCGAGTAAAGCTGCTGGTAGGTGGGCTTGACGGAGACTACGTGATCGCCCGGTTCGACGAGCGTGGAAATAACCAGGGAGTTGGCACCGGTCGCGCCGTGCGTGGGCACGATATGCCCGGGCTCGACCGTCTTATAGAGACGCGCGACCCCCTCGAGGAAGCCGGGCTGCCCCTCGATGTCTCCATAGGTGAATCGGCGCGAGCACAGGCTATCGAGCCACGCCTTCTTGTCGGTGTTCGTAAGCTCGAACAGCTGGTCGAGTGTGAGGGAGTAGACGCACGTCTCCGCAACGTTGTGGGTGCACTTGGTCTCCCACTCGTTCATCCACTGCTCGACGGCGAAATCCTTGATCTGCATTGTCGTTTCCTTTCCTTGACTTTCTTACAGTTCCACCACGGTGCCCAGCCCCGCCTCGACGGCGCGGTCGTAGGCGATTTTCGATGCCGAAAGGTCCTGAACGGCGATGCCCGACGTATCGAACACCGTCACCTGTTCGTCATCCGAACGTCCCGTAGCCGTGCCGGCGATGACTTCACCGAGCTCCGCTTTGATGTCCTCGGGGGTGATGGCACCCTCGGCAACCGGAATCTCCAGCTCGCCGGATGCGACCGATTGCTCGCGGTCGTCGATGTAAACAGCGGCGCGGGCGACAAGTGCCGAGGCGAGCTCCTGTTTGCCGGGCATGTCGGCACCGGCGCAGGAAATATGCGTACCGGGGCGCACCCATGCATCGGGGATGATGGGCTTGGTCGCCGGCGTGATCGTCACGATGATGTCGGCCTCTGCCGCGGCGCCTTGGCCGTCGGCCGTCGCCTCGATGGAATAGGTGGATGCCTCGCGAGCATGCTCGCAAGCGCCCAAGATATGGGCGACCTCGTCTCGCATGCGCTCGACGCGAGCCTCGGGCGCGGCATCGGAAACCGGCTCCCACACCTTGACCTCGCTCACTTTGGGACAGGCGGCGAGCACGCCCGCCACCATATAGGTGCTCATGTGGCCGGCACCCGCAACAAGCAGTTTGGACGCATCCGCCCGAGCCAGCCACTTGGCGCCGAGCGCAGCGGCAGCACCGGTGCGAAGTCCAGTGACGGCGGAGGCATTGAGCAGCGCCAACGGCTCGCCCGTCGCGTTGTCGCACAGCAGCGTAGTGCCAAAGATCTCGGGGAGCCCCTTTTTGGGATTCTGAGAGAACCAGGCAGTGAGCTTCAGGCCGAAGAGGCCGCTTCCCGCCAACTCGCCCGAGCGGATATCCATATCGGCCACGCCGGGTTCGAACTGCTCATATACCATCGGCCACGCAACACCCTTGCCCGTTGCCTTCTGGCGATATGCCTCCTCCACGGCAGCGATTGCATCCTCGATCGTCAGCACCTTGGAAACTTCCTCGGCCGAAAGCACCACCATCTGCCCCATCATCGCTCCTTTCAGCGAAAGCTTTACGTTGCTTCACTGTACGGTTTAGTAACGATGCCGCCAAGGATCATTTCTTGTTGGAATCTACAACGATTTTTGATCTGATTTTTCCATCTATCAGCAGGTATTTGAACTATTTATCGCATCAAAGGCATACGGATGTGCGATTATCCTATTTATACCTGTACTTATTGTATTGATTTACAAGGTGATGTTGATGCTATACACCATCTCGGACTTCTCACGGGAATATGAGGGGTCGGTCCGTCTAATCGCCGGCAGCGATGGCGTCTCGCGTGCCGTCTCCGGCGTCGGAATCCTCGATTATGAACTCATGCCCGGCCTCAAGAGCAAGTACCAGCGCGTCAACTTCAGCTCAGACGAGATCGTCCTCAGCACCTTCCTCTATGCGAAGGACGACCCGTACCTCATCACTGAAGCCGTGAAATACCTCGTCGCCAAGGGGACGAGCGGTCTCCTCATCAAAAACGTCCTGCACATCCCGATTCCCGACCAAGCCATCCGCTACGCCAACGCGCGGCACTACCCGGTCTTTCTCACGACCGACGACTCACTGTTCTTTGATAGCGTCATCTATGAGGTCAAACGGCATATCGAGCAGCTCGCGTCCATCGACTTCGCACAGCGCGAGATCGATGCCCTGAGGACAGATGTATCGCCCGAGTCCATCTGCCGACGCATCCGAAGCCTCAACCCGTCATTTCTGGACGAAGCGGTCGCCCTGTTCGTATCGTTTGCAGAACCCCTCGACCCGCGTACGTTTTTGCAAATCGAACGCCTCTGTGCAAAATCGACTCTCGCCGGATGCCACAACATGTTGGCACCCTATGACGGAGGATTGTTATTCGTAGCGACAAGCGACTCGGAGCAGACGCTCGATGTGGAGCGAATCGTGCAGGCGCTCACGGAGCTCATCGAGGCTAGCGGTATCGATGGCGGAGCGGAAGGGCTCGGCATCAGCGATATTCTGTTTGGAGACGAGGCGGTGGCGCAGGCGATCTCGCAGGCGATTTACGCACAGCGCCTATCTTGTCAACGAGCCGAGGGTCCCGTCCGCTATACGCAGCTCGGCATCCTGAGAACCGTGATGCCTTTTGCGGAAACCCCGGAGATGCGATCGTTCTCGGAGGCGATTCTCTCGCCGATACGCGAGCACGACAGTGAGCATGGCAGCGAGCTGGAATCCACGCTCGCCGCATTCATCGAGAACGACCGACGTATCGAGCGAACCGCCAAGCAGACTGGCCAGCACCCGAACACGATTCGATATCGCCTCGATAAGGTGACGGCTCTCACCGGACTGAGCTACAAATGCGCCCCGGAGATGGAGCAGCTGTCGCTCGCCTACGCCATCGAACGCGCTCGCTCGCTTCAGTAAGCCCACCCCACCTTGAGGTTAGGAACGGCGGGCACGGAGCTTTTCGTAGCCATCGGCGAAGAAGGCGACCGTGGCGGCGTCGGCCTCGGCGGCGTCCGTCTCGGTTGCGGGGACCACGCCGTGCTCGTCGCTCACCAGGAACAGCGCGCCCTTAAGCTGCGCGGGAATATCTACGCGCGTGACCGGGATGCCCTTGGTCTGGGCCAGCTGCTCGATGAGCGTCGCCGTGCCGCACAGGCACTCGTCCGCCGGCGCCACAAAGGCGAGTTCGCCGTTGTTGACGGCGGCGAGCAGCTCGGGCGCCACGCCGGTCTCGTCGGCTTCGGAGCGGGCCTCGGCGGAGCGGGCACGCAGCGCCTTGACCGACGTATCGGCGAGCGGCTCGTACTCCCCCACTGTCATGGCGGCGTTGCCGTTGATGTCGATCACCAGCATGAGTACGCCGTCGTGCGCGGTATAGTCGCCCTCGGCTAGCGACCACTCAACGTGCTGCTTGGCCCAGCTGAGCATGTTATGGGTAAGTGGCTCGCCCTGCACCAGGCGCTCGGACAGCGCGCGGATGTGGCGGTTGAGCATGGGCACCTTTTTGTTGGACATGCGCCAACGGCAGACAAGCGCGGGCTTGTCGAGCGTGAACTTCTCGACCGCCTCCTGATTGGCGCAAAAGTCCTCGTACGCACGCTGATCCTCGGCATTGCCAAACAGCTCGGCATCATCAATCTGGGGCATGGTCATACCTTTCGTGTTAGTCATTCCGTCCTCTTATACCAAAAAGACGGCCCTCCAAACGGAGCGACCGTCTTTTGCAGAGATTATTTTGTCCCAGGGCGAAACTTAGTGCCTAAAGTGGCGAGCGCCGGTAAACACCATAGCAATATTGTGCTCGTTGCAGGCCTGGATGCTCTCGTCGTCGCGCTTGGAGCCGCCGGGCTGAATGATGCAGGTCACGCCGTGCGCGGCAAGCACGTCGACGTTGTCGCGGAACGGGAAGAACGCGTCGCTTGCGCAGGCAAAGCCGCCCTTCTCCACGCCCTCGCGTTCGCAGAAGTCCTCGGCGCGCTCACAGGCAAGCAGTGCAGAGTCAACGCGGTTGGGCTGACCCGGGCCCATGCCAATGCCGGCCTTACCCTTGGAGACCAAGATGGCGTTGGACTTGACGCCCTTACAGACCTTCCAGGCAAACTCGAGCTCGGCCATCTCGGCGTCGGTGGGCTTGCGGTCGGTGGGGAACGTAAAGGTCGCGGGATCCTCGGTCACGTGGTCGACCTCCTGCACCAGCATGCCGCCGTCGATGGAGCGCAGCTCCACTTGGGCACCGTGGTCCACGCCGCCGGTAGCCAGCACGCGCAGGTTGGGGCGCTTGGCCATGCGCTCGAGCGCCTCATCGGTGTAGCTCGGGGCGATGATGACCTCGACGAACTGCTTGTTCTGGTCGGCGAAGTGCTCAACCAGCTCAAAGGGAACCTCGCGGTTGCAGGCGATAATGCCGCCGAAGGCGCTCTTGGGATCGCAGGCGAAAGCGCGGTCGTAGGCGGCCGTGATGTCCTCGGCAACGGCGGAACCGCAGGGGTTCTGATGCTTGAGGATCACGCAGGCCGGCTCGTCGAACTCGCGGACCAGGTTCCAGGCGGCATCGGCGTCCAAATAATTGTTGTAGCTGAGCGGCTTGCCCTGGATCTGCTCGGAGCCCACAAGCGGGAACTGCGAGCTCGCGGTGTTCTCGCAGCCCTCGGCAAAGCGATAGACCGTGGCCTTCTGTTGCGGGTTCTCGCCATAGCGCAGGTCGTCGACCTTCTCCAGCGAGATCTCGAGCTTGGCAGAGGTGTCCGCCACGTCGCTTGCCTGAGCGGCAAGCCAACGGGAGATAGCCGTGTCGTAGGCGGCGGTAGTCTGGTAGACCTTCACCTGCAGGCGGCGACGGGTGGCAAGCGTGGTGCAGCCGCCAGTCTCGTGCATCTCGGCTAGGACGGCGTCGTAGTCAGCCGGGTCAGAGATGACGGTAACGCTCGCAGCGTTCTTGGCGGCAGAGCGCAGCATGGAGGGACCGCCAATGTCGATGTGCTCGATGGCGTCCGCAAAGGTGACCTCGGGGTTGGCGACGGTCTTCTCGAACTCGTACAGGTTGACGACGACCAGGTCAATCAGCTTAATGCCGTGCTGAGCGGCCTCCTGCATGTGCTGCTCGGAATCGCGGCGGGCCAGCAGCGCGCCGTGAACCTTGGGGTGCAGGGTCTTAACGCGGCCGTCCATCATCTCGGGATAGCCCGTGAACTCCTCGATGGGGGTTACGGGAACGCCCGCGTCCTCGATGGCACGAGCCGTGCCGCCCGTAGAGATGATCTCGACGCCAAAGTCATCGACCAGCGTCCGTGCGAAATCGACGGCGCCCGTCTTATCGGTAACCGAGATCAACGCGCGTGCGATCTTCACATCAGATCCCATGCAGTCCTCCTGTCTGGTACGCCGCCGTGCTCTGTGAGTCGGTGATACGTCGATCTGCAGCGCTCGCGCAGCGGCATTGAAAATACTGATTTAATGTAGCGCATCGAGCGCATCGATGCACCCCGCAACGCACGGCTGTGCAGAAAAAGTTTGCGAGCGAAGGGGATGGACACGGCATCGGGCACGGTGAGTTCATGGAACACAGGGGCACCATAATTAGATGCCAATGGCGTGGTAGAACTGTGCTCGATATGTATCCGCAATAGAAAGAGGCACCATGGTCTCGCGGGTTCTCTACCGACCGTTTGATACCGAAGATTTCGACGCCATCGCACTGATTCTGCAGCAGCTTTGGCATAACAATTCGGATAACGATGAGTACAACCGCCTCGAGGCCGCGTGCGACCTCGCCTATTGCCTTTCGTCATCGACGTTTTCGCAGGTTGCCGTCATCGACGGTCAGGCGCGTGGCATTGCGCTCGCGCGTGCGGGACAGAGCTCCGGCGCCACCGTCAAGGAACATTGGATGGATACCGAGCGTACACTGCTGTCGCAGATGCGTGAGCTAGAACCCGAGTCGTGCGCCGAGTATCTCTCGTTTGTGCGCGCCACCATTCGAACCAACAACCGCCTGCTCGAGAAAAGCCCACTGCCGCATGACAATGAGGTCACGCTGCTCGCCGTCGACCCTGACGTCCACGGCCTGGGCGTGGGATCGGTGCTGCTCGACGCCGCAATCTCACATCTGTCCTCGTGCGGGGCGACCAGCGCACACCTGTATACCGATTCCAACTGCTCGTGGAAGTTCTACGAGCTGCACGGCTTTAAGCGCACGGCCACGCACCGCGCCAACCGCGAAGAGCGCCGTCACGACATGCCGCGTGAAAGCTTTCTCTACGAACTCGACCTAACAGCCTAGCCCAGGCAGCCACACCTAGTCATTTAAGTCTGTCCCCAATGAGTAGCCTTGGTGATCTGCAAATAGCTGTGGTCAAAAAACATCAAATATGAGTACTGTTACCTTTTTAGTAGCAGCGATTTGGGGCATTTTTGATGCTTGTAGGCATGACGACCAGCTGCACGAGCTGACGTAACTCCCCAAATGTTTAATAAAATGGGCTCCTAACGAGAAGTACTCTCATTAGGAGCCCATTATTATGTGCAAACATATGTGACCAACGCAGCAACAGTACTCATATTTGGCATTTTTTGTCCACTGCCCCTTGCGCGAAGGGTCGCGCGCGCAGACGTGGTGTAAGAGCGTCCTGAGGTCCGTCGCTGCAAGTCCCGATGTTACTCCTTCTTGAGGCCGTGTCTCTCGACTATCTCGTCCACGATCTCCCTGGCGCGCCGCCCGAGCGCGCGGCGCCTCCC
>DBEWTI010000083.1:0-14680 GCA_048205975.1 Collinsella sp. | reverse complement strand
GGCGCCATTGAGGTCGACACCGTCGCGGCACATGGCCGGCACAAACATGGCATCGTAGGCGCTACCCAGCGCATACGTGGGGAAGTAGCCAAACGAACCGCCGCTCCAATGCGTATCCTGCAGGCAGCCGTGCGTGTCGTCGGGAACGGGAATGCCCAGGTACTCGTCCATAAAGCGATTCCAAAGCGCGGGGATGTCCTTGGCCGTAGCCTCGCCGGCAAACAGCATGCGCTCGATCTGGTAGCGCACCATAATATGCAGCGGATAGGTGAGCTCGTCGGCCTCGGTGCGGATCAACGACGGCTGCGCGATGTTCACGGCGCGGTAGAGTGTGTCTTCGTCGACGTCGCCGTAGACCTCGGGCGCGTGACGACGCAGCACCTCGAGCAGCGGGCCCATAAAGGCGCGGCTGCGACCCACGGTGTTCTCGAAAAAGCGGCTCTGGCTCTCGTGGATGCCCATGGAGGTGCCGCCCTCCAAGCACGTGCGCGCATAGGCGGGATTGACGCCCAGCTCGTACATGGCGTGTCCCGCCTCGTGGATGATGCTGTAAATGTTGGAGATGCAATCGTCTTCGTAGATGTGCGTCGCGATGCGCGCATCACCCACGGCAAAGCCCTCGCTAAACGGATGCTCGGTAAAGGCAAGCGTGGTGTCGTCCAGGTCCAGGCCGACGAGCTTCATAAGGTCAAAGCTCATGGCGCGCTGGGCAGCCTCGGGCACGTGGGCGTGCAAAAAGTCGGCAGCCGGCTGCTGGCCGCGCTCGCCGATGGCGTGCACGAGCGGCACGACCGTGGCCTTGACCTCATCGCAAAACGCATCGAAGCTCTTGGCGGAAAGGCCGCGCTCGTACTGGTCGAGCCAAACGTCGTATGGATCGCGCTTGGGGTCCATGAGCTCGGCCTGATGCTTAAGTTGGGCGACGATTCTATCCACATAGGTCTCAAAGCTCGCCCAGTCGTTGGCTGCTTTGGCCTTGTGCCACACGGCGTCCGCCTCGCAGGTGAGCCTGGTCCAGGCCTCGGCTTCTTCGGTGGGGATGACGCTCGCCTCGCGCTGGTCGCGGCCGAGCACGCGGATCTCGTCGAGCAGCTGCGGGTCGTCGATCTTGCCGCCGGCGACGGTCTCGCGTGCCAGCGAGCGCACAAGTTCGACAGACTTTTTGCTGGTCAGCAGCTTGTGATGCTCGCCAGCAAGGGTGCCCATAGCATCGGCGCGGGCCGCGGCGCCGTTGGCGGGAGCAATGGTCGCGCCGTCAAACTCGGCAATCTTGAGCAGGTACTCGCGGGTCCACAGCTTGCCCTCGAGTTTGCGGAACTTTTTGACGGCCTTGTCGACTTTAGCAGCCTTGACGCCCTTGGCAGCCTTTGCCACGGCGGCCTTGGCCTTCTTATCGAGTTTCTTTCCCATACCATATCCTTGATCTCGCAGGTCGAGCGTCGCGGGTGGGCGCGCGGCCAGTTTGCACAGCTACTCGCCTTGTACCCAGCGCAGACAAAACGGAACGCGGCGATAGACCCACACAATGTGTTATCCTATAGCCCAATGCGTTGACGGAGAGGGTTTTGCCCGCCGCGTCGCCGGCAAGAGAGGGAAGGTCATGGGCTGCAAGCCTTCCTGCGGCGGCAAGGGCCAAGCGTTCACTCCTGAGCAGCGACCTCAACGGGCGCGCGGCCAGCGGCGGCGATGTCTCCAGTAGGGAAGCCGTGAGCCTCGCGATAAGGGGCGCAGAGTGGGCGCGGCGGGCCAGACATCCGCCGGGTCAAACAAGGTGGTACCGCGGAATTCAACCGTCCTTGGGCAATGTACATGCCCGAGGACGGTTTTTTGTTACCGAACCGGGCCGCACATCCGCAAGCGTCGGGCGGCGCCAGCCACCCCGGCAGGCGGATGCGCGAGAGACGAAAGGGAAGACATGAGTCTGATTGATGATCTGGTCAAACTCGAGGAAGAGGCCAAGGAGCTCGTCGCAGGCGCCGACGACGCCGCCAAGCTCGAGGCTGCGCGCGTTGAGCTGCTCGGCCGCAAGGGTCGCATCACCGGCCTGATGCGTATGATGGGCAAGCTCGCCCCCGAGGATCGCCCCGTTATGGGCAAGCGCGCCAACGAGATGCGCCAGCTGATCGAGGGCATGCTCGACGAGCGCACCACCGAGATGAAGGTCGCCGCCCTCAAGCGCGCACTGGAGCACGACGCCGTCGACATCACGCTGCCGGGCGTCCGTCCGCAGATCGGTCACCAGCACCTGATCAAGCAGATCATCGAGGAGGCCGAGGACATCTTCTGCGGCATCGGCTATACCGTCGAGTCCGGCCCCATGGTCGACACCTCCTACTACAACTTCACCGCGCTCAACGCCCCCATGGATCACCCGAGCCGTTCGGCCCGCGACACGTTCTACGTGGTTGACAACAACCCCGGTAGCGTCGCGCACCCCGAGGCCCACGCCCACGGCGAGTCCGACGTGCTGCTGCGCACCCAGACCTCGGGCGTGCAGATCCACACCATGGAGTCGCAGAAGCCGCCCATCTACATGATCTGCCCGGGCACCGTCTACCGCCCCGACACGGCCGACGCCTGCCACCTGCCGCAGTTCAACCAGATCGAGGGCCTGGTCGTCGACGAGGGCATCACCTTTGGCGACCTTAAGGGCACGCTCGACTACTTTGTTAAGTGCATGTTTGGCGAGGACCGCAAGACGCGCTACCGCCCGCACTTCTTCCCCTTCACCGAGCCCAGCTGCGAGGTGGACGTGAGCTGCCACGTGTGCGGCGGCAAGGGCTGCAACTTCTGCAAGCACAGCGGCTGGATCGAGATCCTGGGCTGCGGCATGGTCGACCCCAACGTGCTCATCAACTGCGGCATTGATCCCGAGAAGTACACCGGCTTCGCCTTTGGTATTGGCGCCGAGCGCGTCGCGGCCCTGCGCTACGACCTGCCCGACCTCAGAACGCTCATGACGGGCGATATGCGCTTCCTGAACCAATTTTAAGTTGACCTGTCCCGGCGGCTTCCCGAGCCACCGCACCTTGCCTTTCAATCGTCGGTTGCGTACCTAAGTACGCGGCCCTCCTCTTTCAAGGCAATCTGCGGCACCTCGGAAACCCGTCTCCGTAGCTGGAGTTTTCCGTCTGTTTAATGCAGGCGTTACAGATGAAAGGAGACCAGTTAGATGCGCGTTTCTTACGACTGGCTCAAGACCATGATCGATATTCCGGAGGATCCTAAGACCCTTTCGGACGAATATATCCGTACCGGTACCGAGGTCGAGGCGATTGACACCGTGGGAGAATCCTTCGACCACGTGGTGACTGCCAAGGTGCTCACCAAGACCCCTCACCCCGATAGCGACCACATGTATGTGTGCTCGGTCGACGTGGGTGACAAGAACCTCGACGCCGACGGCAATTCCGCTCCACTGCAGATCGTCTGCGGCGCGCAGAACTTTGAGGCCGGCGACCACATCGTCACGGCCATGATCGGCGCAGTTCTGCCCGGCGACGTCAAGATCAAGAAGAGCAAGCTTCGCGGCGTCGTGTCCATGGGCATGAACTGCTCCGCGCGCGAGCTCGGCCTGGGCGGCGACCACTCCGGCATTATGATCCTGCCCGAGGATACGCCCTGCGGCATGCCGTTTGCCGAGTATGTGGGTTCGAGCGACACCGTGCTCGACTGCGAGATCACGCCCAACCGCCCCGACTGCCTGTCCATGATCGGCATGGCCCGCGAGACCGGCGCCATTTTCGATCGCGATTTCCACGTTGAGCTGCCCGCCATCAAGATCGAGACCGGCCGCGCGACCGACGACGAGCTTTCGGTCGAGATTGCCGACGAGGGCCTGTGCGACCGCTATGTCGCCCGCATCGTGCGCAACGTGAAGGTCGGCCCGTCGCCCGACTGGATGGTCAAGCGCCTCAACGCCCTGGGCGTGCGCCCGCACAACAACATCGTCGACATCACCAACTACGTGATGATGCTCACCGGCCAGCCACTGCACGCCTTTGACCTCGACACCTTTGCCGAGCGCGATGGCCACCGTCGCGTGGTGGTTCGCGCTGCCCAGCAGGATGAGAAGTTCACGACGCTCGACGGCGAGGAGCGCGTGCTCGACGCCGGCATGGGCCTTATCACTGACGGCGAGCGCCCCGTGGCGTTGGCCGGCGTTATGGGCGGCATGGATTCCGAGATCGAGGACGATACCGTCGACGTGATGGTCGAGAGCGCCTGCTTCAACGCCGGTCGCACCTCGCACACCAGCCGCGACCTGTCGCTGATCTCCGACGCCTCCATCCGCTTTGAGCGCCAGGTCGATGAGACCGGCTGCGTGGATGTCGCCAACGTCACGTGCGCGCTCATCGAGGAGATCGCCGGCGGCGAGGTCGCTCCCGGCTATGTCGACGTGTTCCCCGCGCCCAAGACCATCGACAGCATTAAGCTGCGCCTGGCCCGCGTGCACGCCATCTGCGGCGCCGACATTGAGCCCGACTTTATCGAGCGTTCGCTCGCCCGTCTGGGCTGCACCGTCGAGCGCGACGGCGAGGACTTTATGGTCACCCCGCCGAGCTTCCGTCCCGACCTGCCGCGTGAGATCGACCTGATCGAGGAGGTCCTGCGCCTGTGGGGTATGGGCCGCGTGACGGCGACCATCCCGGCTGCCAAGAACCACATCGGCGGCCTGACCCGCGAGCAGAAGCTCACCCGTAAGGTCGGCGAGATCCTGCGCGCCTGCGGCCTCAACGAGACCACGACCTTTGGTTTTGCCGCTCCGGGCGACCTGGAGAAGATCGGCATGTCCACCGAAGGCCGCGGCTGCCCCGTGGTGCTCATGAACCCGCTGGTTGCCGAGCAGACCGAGATGCGCCGCTCGCTGCTGCCGGGCCTGCTGCAGTCCGTTGCCTACAACGAGGCCCACGGCACGCCCAATGTGCACCTGTACGAGGTCGGCAGCCTGTTCCACGGCCGCGAGAACGCCAGCCTGCCCAAGGAGACCAAGTCCGTGGCGGGTGTGCTTTCGGGCCAGTGGAGCGAGCAGTCCTGGAACATGAAGTACCGCAAGCTGCGCTTCTTCTTTGGCAAGGGCATTGTCGAGGAGCTGCTCGCCCAACTGCGCATCGAGAAGGTCCGCTTCCGTCCCGTCGAGGGCGAGGGCTATGCCTTCTTGCAGCCGGGCCGTGCCGCTGAGGTCCTCTCGGGCGGTACCGTGCTGGGCTGGGTCGGCGAGATCCACCCCGAGGCGCGCGAGGCGATGGGCATCGATGAGGTCGTCGTTGCCTTTGAGCTCGACTTGGACAAGCTGATCAAGGGCGCCCGCAACCAGGAGAACTATCGCGAGTTCTCGCAGTACCCGGCTGTTGAGCATGACCTTGCCATTGTGGTCGACAACACTGTGACCTGCGAGGATCTTGAGCGTCGCATTACCAGTGCCGGCGGCAAGCTGCTCGAGGGCGTGCGCCTGTTCGATGTCTACCGCGATCCGGTCCGCATCGGTGCGGGCAAGAAGTCCATGGCCTTTGCGCTCACGTATCGCTCGGACGACCACACGCTTACCAGCGAAGAGGTCGAGAAGGCGCACCAGAAGATCGTCACCAAGGTGTGCAAGGGCGTAAACGGCGAGGTTCGCTCGTAATCTTTGCCGTTCGGAACCCGCCCCCTGCGGGGTTTTCACGGCAACGTCCTCGCCGCTTCGCGGCTGCGGGATGTTGCCTTAGAAAACCCCTCTCGGGGGCGGGTTCCTGCGTTAACCTTGTTGCGAGCGGACCGCACCTTCTTCCGGGTGACCGGAAAGTTGGGAGTGCATGGGCCTTTATTGGACGGTGCGTGGACCTGGGTTAATAACGGACGTATTGCAAGGGCGTGCTGCGTTGTGGGCGGTGCGCCTTTTTGTTAGTATGCAGAGTCGGTGTTACGGATTGTTGGAAACGTAACACGCAACGTTCTGATTGAGAGGGCTCATGCATATTCCCGATAATTATCTGTCCCCGCAGACCGATGCCGTTATGGCGGTGGCGATGGTGCCCGTTTGGGTCCATTGCATCAAGAAAGTGCGCGCCACGCTCGATCGCGAGCACATGGCGTTCCTGGGTATTTGCGCCGCATTCTCCTTTTTGCTCATGATGTTCAACGTGCCGCTGCCTGGCGGCACCACTGGTCACGCTGTTGGTGGCGCGCTCATCGCGCTGCTGCTGGGTCCCGAGGCCGCTGCCATCGCGGTTTCGGTCGCGCTGGCGCTGCAGGCGCTGCTGTTTGGCGACGGCGGCGTTCTGTCCTTTGGCGCCAACTGCTTTAACATGGCCTTTGTGCTGCCGTTTACCGCTGCTATCGTGTTCCGTGCGCTCAACAGCCGTCTGCACGACAAGAGCTGGGGCGCCTCGGCTTCTGCCATCGTGAGCGGTTGGGTCGGTCTGTGTCTGGCGGCCCTGTGCGCGGCGATCGAGTTCGGTATTCAGCCGATGCTCTTCACCAACGCTTCGGGCGCGCCGCTGTACTGCCCCTTCCCGCTGTCCGTGGCTATTCCGGCCATGTTGATCCCGCATATGCTGATTGCCGGCGTGGTCGAGGGCTTGGCGACGGCCGCCATCTACGGTTTCATTAAGAAGACGGCGCCGAGCATTATCGTCGGGCCCGAGGCCGTCGATGGCCAGCTTGCTGCCGAGGGTACCGTCAAGAAGACTTTCCTGATCCCTACGCTCATTCTGGTCGCCGTGCTTGTCGTGGCTACGCCGCTCGGCTTGCTTGCCACCGGTGACGCCTGGGGTGAATGGGACGCCGAGGGCGCCGCGACCGCCGTTCAGGAGGCTGGCGACGACAGCCTGCAGGCTTCGGTCGGCCTCGATACCCCGACCTTTGCCGATGCTCTGCCTACGGGTGATTACCTGCAGGCCTATTCCGAGGAACAGGGTCTTGGCTTTGCCGGCCAGGCTGCCATGTATATCCTGTCCGGCGTGATTGGCGTGGCGGTGCTCACCATCGCATTTCGTCTGATCTCGCTGACGGTTAAGGAAAGCGGTGCTCATGGCAATAGCCGAGCTGCCTAGCTGGCTCGCGGTCGAGCAGCGTTACGAGCCCGCGGGGGCTCGACATCGTGTGATGCAAAAGAACGTCCTGCACCTGGCGAGCCTGCTTGAGCGGGTTCGCCTGGGCGGCGGCGCACACAAGGGCGGGTCGATAATCGACCGCGCCCTTTCTTCCGTTTCGGCCCCGGTGCGTTTGGTAGGGATGTTCGTTTGCGTTCTGTGCGTGTGCCTGACGCAGAGCCCGCTGTACCTCATGTTGATGGCGGCTATCGCGCTGGTGCTCGTTGCCGTGCGCCCCGTACGCGGGCTGCGGGCAACCTTTGTGCCGGCGCTTGGCGCTGCGGGGCTCGCGGTGGTTCTGGCACTGCCTGCCCTGCTGCTGGGCGCGTCTGCCACGGGTGCCATGCTCAAGATCGCGCTCAAGACGTTTATTAATGTGTCGCTGGTGCTGGGTGTTTCGTGGACCCTCACGTGGAGCCGCATGTCGGCGGCGCTCAAGATGCTACATCTACCCGACGAAGTTATCTTTACGTTTGATATGGCGCTCAAGCATATCGAGGTGCTGGGACGCACGGCGCACGATCTGTGCGAATCGGTCATGCTGCGCAGCGTTGGCCGTGCACCTGCGGGTTTTTCGCGCACCGACTCGCTGGCGGGTATCATGGGCATGACCTTTATCAAGGCGATGGAATGCAGCCGCGCGATGGACGAGGCTATGCTTTGCCGCGGCTTTGCCGGCGTGTATCCGGCACCTGCACGCGGCGGGTTTGGCTGGCGCGATGCAATCTATGCGGCCGGCGTGGCGCTGCTGGCAGTGTTGTGCGCCGTGCTGTAGGCGCTGCTGGTTCCGACTGGGGATGCAAATAGGGAAGGGCGACGTTTTGACGATCGATATGAATAGTGCGGCGGGCACGAACGGTGCGGGCGGCACCAAGGTCGCGCCGCTCATCGAGCTGCGCGACGTGGTGTTCTCCTATGCGGGGCATACGGTGGTCGACGGCGTTTCGCTGCAGGTCGATCGTGGTGAACTCGTTGCCCTACTCGGTCCCAACGGCTGCGGTAAGACGACGATTATGCGCCTTATTAACGGCCTCGAACTCGCGGACGCAGGGATATACCTGTTTGACGGGCACGTGATCGATGCGGCGTTTCTAAGGGATTCCGCGGCCGCTCAACGGTTCCATCAGCGCGTGGGCTTTGTGTTCCAGAACGCCGATGCTCAGCTGTTCTGTGCCACGGTGGGCGAGGAAGTCGCTTTTGGCCCGGCTCAAATGGGGTTGCCGACGGGCGAGCTCGACCGTCGCGTGCGCGATGCCATGGAGCTGTTCCAGGTTGCCGACCTGGTCGATGCCTCGCCCTATCAGCTTTCGGGTGGGCAAAAGAAGCGCGTGGCGCTGGCTGCGGTCGTGTCGATGAACCCCGATATCTTGGTGCTCGACGAGCCCACCAACGGTCTCGATGAGGACTCGTGCGACATCGTAGTCAACTTTTTGCTGGCCTACGTTGCTGCCGGTAAGACGGTTTTGATGAGTACGCACCATCAAGATTTGGTGCGACGCCTGGGTGCCCGTGCAATCTATATCGATCGATATCACCATGTGGTCGAGGCGCCCGTGCCGTCGTATGGAACCGAAAACGGTGCTACGGACTAGTTGCTGCGTAGAGGATGCGTAGCCGCCCGCGCGGCTTTGCCGTGATGGTATAGTTATCCAGGTTTTTATGGGGGTGGCTATGCCAAGCTGGAACATTCATATCGCTCAGACGGAGCGTTTGCTGGAGCGCACTAGTGCGCTTGCCGATAGCGTGCGTGACCGCAATGCCTTTTTGTTTGGCTGCGTGGTTCCGGACATTTTTGTGGGCTATATGGTTCCCGGTATCGCCGATCCCATTCCGTATCGCATTACGCACTTTGCAAAGCCCGAGCCTATCCCTAAGCCTCGTGAGCATGAGTTCTGGGATACCTATGTGGCACCGCTGCTTAAAAGTTTTCCCACCGGTGCGCCGGCCGCGGCGACCTCGATTATCGAGGAGCGCGAGCGACTGAATCGCGTGCACTATCCCCAGCGCTACAGGGATGCTGAGCCGGTTGTCGGTCCCGGCGCTCGTGAGTTCTCGCTTGCGTCTGAGGATGTGGCGCAGTCGTTGCTCGATTTGACACTGGGAGTCTGGTCGCATCTGGTGGCCGATACCGTATGGAATACGCGCGTGAACCAGTACCTGGAGGCGCACGGCGGCAAACCGTGCGAGGAATTCCGCATTAAAAAGCAAGGCGACTTTGACTGGTTTGGCAAGACGCTCGGTATTGTTTCGATTCCGCGCGCGACCGATCGCCTGTATACTGCGGCGACGCGTTTTGGGCAGTATCCCATCCAGAAGGAGTATGTACTCAAGACCATCGGCGTTATACATGAGATCGTGCGCGAAAACCCCGGTGAGCCCGATCATCCGCCATACCGCCTGCTGACCGAGGAGTTCTTCGACGCAACGTTTACCGAGGTCATCGAGCTGACCGAGGCGGGCTTTGCGGCTCGCGTTGCCGCTTCTGACGTTTCCGCAGTCCCTCTGATCACTAGCTGCTAGCCGACGACTTGACGGTGAACAGTTCATCCCAATTGACCAACAGTTCCTGTCGCAGGGCATCTTCGATGGTGCACTCAGTATCGGAAAGGCTCGCGACTGATCACAAATCGATGAAGCGGCATACGAAGAAGGTTTAAATAAGGGCCCGGAAGGCAAAGCCTTCCGGGCCCTTTGCAATGCAAATCTGCTTGCAAGTGCGATTTAGCGCACCTGAGCGACGTAAGCGACGTTGGTCGAGGAGACCTTGTCCTCGAGCTGGACGCTCATGCGGGGATCGCCGGCGGTGGCGACGGTCAGATCGCCGGCCTCGACGTAGCCGAGCTCCTTAGCGGTCTCGATCGCCTTGACAATCGTGCCGTTGACGGTGCCCTGGGTAATCTCGGCCTGGTGCGGGATAACGCCCCAGTACATGATCATCTGCTGGACGGCCCACTCGTGGCGGGAGAACGCGCAGATCGGCATGTTGGGACGGAAGTGCGAGATCAGGCGAGCGGTACGACCGGTGGTCGTCGGCACGGTGATGCACTTGGCGCCAACGGTGGTAGCCATGTTCACAGCGGACATACCCACAACGTTGTTGACGACGCGGGTGCCGTGAGCATCGGCCGGAACCTCGAGCGGTGCGTGGGCCGGGAGGTACTTCTCGGTCTCGAGAGCAATGCTGGCCTGCATCTTAACGGCCTCGACCGGGTACTTACCGGCAGCGGACTCGCCAGAGAGCATAACGGCGTCGGTGCCGTCGTAGATGGCGTTAGCAACGTCGGCAACCTCGGCGCGCGTCGGGCGCGGGTTCTGCTGCATGGAGTCGAGCATCTGCGTAGCGGTGATAACGGGCTTGTAGGCCGCGTTGCACTTGGCGATGATCTCCTTCTGGATGTGGGGAACGAGCTCGGGCTTGATCTCGATGCCCAGGTCGCCACGGGCGACCATGATGCCGTCGGAAGCCTCGAGAATCTCATCGAAGTTCTCGACGCCCAGAGCGCACTCGATCTTCGGGAAGATCGTCACGTGCTCGCCACCGTTCTCGCGGCAAAGCTTGCGGATGCCGCGGACGGACTCGCCGTCACGGATGAAGGAAGCGGCGATGTAGTCGATGTTCTCGGTCAGGCCAAAGAGGATGTCCTGACGATCGCGCTCGGTGATGGCGGGCAGCGAGATGTTGACGTTGGGCATGTTTACGCCCTTGCGCTCGCCGATCAGGCCGTCATTCTTGACGACGCAGGTCATGTCCTGGCCGTCGACGGACTCGACCTCGAGGGCAACCAGGCCGTCATCGATCAGGATGAGGGAGCCCTTCTCGACCTCGGAGGGCAGAGCCAGGTAGTCGAGGGAGATGTGCTCAGCGGTGCCGTGGAAATCCTCGGACGTGGGCTGAGCGGTGACGACGATCTTGTCGCCGGTCTTGACGGCAACCTTCTTGCCGTCGACCAGAAGGCCGGTGCGGACCTCGGGGCCCTTGGTGTCGAGCAGGATGCCGACGGGCAGACCGAGCTCCCTGGAAATACGACGGACGCGCTCAATGCGACCGTGGTGCTCGTCGTAAGAGCCGTGCGAGAAGTTAAAACGGGCGACGTTCATGCCCGCCTTGATCATCTCGCGGATGGTCTCGTCGCTATCGCAGGCGGGACCCATGGTGCATACAATCTTAGTGCGCTTGTACATTCAGACCTCCATCTGACATCGTCTTGCGCTGATAGATAAACCATAAGAAATAAAATCGAGTTGAGTATAACGAAATACCGACCGAATACCCCAAAAAAACGACCGTATGCCGATTAAGAAGTTCATTTTTTGCGGGAAAAACGGTATATGAAAAAATTTTATCAACTGCTCTTACCGCTGCTATCTGGGCGATATTTCAGTTTGACGAAGTGCCGAAGAAAAAACGTTTTACCAACATTGAGCATCACACGGTCTGCACCGTTGCGCCTGTGCCGTGTTTCCAGATGGAATGTTTTGGCTAGACGCGTCGCTTTGGGGTACCATAGCTCCACTATCAACTGCCGCTCAGCACGGCAGCCTTGATGAGCCCTTGCCCTTCTCCTGGGAATTATGATCGGGCATCAATCTGCTGAGTGGCCCGAATCCCAGGAGGGGACTCTATATGCAAAAGGAATACCTGTCCGCCGCGGCGGAGGTGCTCAGCGACCAGGGTGTCGATGAGAACCTCGGCCTGAGCAACGACGAGGCGTCGTCGCGCCTCGCCAAGACAGGCCCTAACAAGCTCGAGGAAGCAGAGAAGACACCGTTGTGGAAGCGCTTCTTTGAGCAGATGGCCGATCCCATGGTCATCATGCTGATCGTTGCCGCCGTCATCAGCGCGCTCACGGGCATGGTCAAGGGCGAGGCGGACTTTGCCGATGTCGCCATCATCATGTTCGTCGTTATCGTCAACTCGGTGCTGGGCGTGGTCCAGGAGGCTAAAAGCGAGGAGGCCCTCGAGGCCCTGCAGGAGATGAGCGCGGCGCAGTCCAAGGTGCTGCGCGACGGCAAGCTCGTGCATCTGCCGAGCGCCGAGCTCGTGCCCGGCGACGTGATCATGCTCGAGGCGGGCGACTCGGTCCCGGCCGATTGCCGCGTGCTCGAGAGCGCCACGATGAAGATCGAAGAGGCTGCGCTGACCGGCGAGTCCGTGCCGGTCGAGAAGCACGCCAACGTGATCGAGCTCGCCGCGGGCACCGAGGACGTGCCGCTCGGCGACCGTAAGAACATGTGCTACATGGGTTCCACCGTGGTGTACGGTCGCGGTCGCGCCGTCGTGGTCGGCACCGGTATGAACACCGAGATGGGTAAGATTGCCGGCGCTCTTGCCGAGGCCAAGGAAGAGCTCACACCGTTGCAGGTGAAGCTCGCCGAGCTCAGCCGCATCCTTACCATTATGGTTATCGTCATCTGCGTCGTGATCTTTGGCGTTGACATCCTCCGCCACGGCGTGGGCAACGTCCTTACCGATCCGACTGCCCTGCTCGACACCTTTATGGTTGCCGTCTCGCTTGCCGTCGCCGCCATCCCCGAGGGCCTGGTCGCCGTCGTGACCATCGTCCTTTCGCTCGGCGTGACCAAGATGGCCAAGCGCCAGGCGATTATCCGTAAGCTCTCTGCTGTCGAGACCCTTGGCTGCACGCAGACCATCTGCTCCGACAAGACCGGTACCCTTACTCAAAACAAGATGACCGTCGTCAAGCACGAGCTCGCTGCGCCCAAGGAGAAGTTCCTGGCCGGCATGGCGCTGTGCTCCGATGCTCAGTGGGACGAGGAGCTGGGCGAGGCCGTGGGCGAGCCGACTGAGTGCGCGCTTGTCAACGACGCCGGCAAGGCGGGGCTCACCGGCCTGACTGCCGAGCATCCGCGCGTGGGCGAGGCCCCGTTTGACTCCGGCCGCAAGATGATGTCCGTGGTCGTCGAGACCCTGGACGGCGAGTACGAGCAGTACACCAAGGGTGCGCCCGACGTGGTGATTGGCCTGTGTACCCATATCTACGAGGGCGATAAGGTTGTGCCGCTGACCGAGGAGCGTCGTGCCGAGCTCGTGGCGGCCAACAAGGCCATGGCCGACGAGGCCCTGCGCGTGCTGGCGCTGGCGAGCCGCACCTACACCGAGGTTCCCGCCGACTGCAGCCCCGCTGCGCTCGAGCACGACCTGGTCTTCTGCGGCCTGTCCGGCATGATTGACCCGGTCCGCCCCGAGGTCGCCGACGCCATCCGCGAGGCGCACGACGCCGGTATCCGCACCGTCATGATCACGGGCGACCACATCGACACCGCCGTGGCCATCGCCAAGCAGCTGGGCATCGTCGCCGATCGCAGCCAGGCCATCACCGGTGCCGACCTCGATCGCATGAGCGACGAGGAACTCGACGCGCACATCGAGGACTACGGCGTGTACGCCCGCGTCCAGCCCGAGCACAAGACACGCATCGTCGAGGCTTGGAAGTCGCGCGACCAGATCGTGGCCATGACGGGCGACGGCGTCAACGACGCCCCGTCCATCAAGCGCGCCGACATCGGCGTTGGCATGGGCATCACCGGTACCGATGTCACCAAGAACGTCGCCGACATGGTGCTTGCCGACGACAATTTCGCCACCATCATCGGTGCCTGCGAAGAGGGCCGTCGCATCTACGACAACATCCGCAAGGTCATCCAGTTCCTGCTTTCGGCCAACCTTGCCGAGGTCTTCTCGGTGTTTATCGCCACGCTCATCGGCTTTACCATCTTCCAGCCGGTGCAGCTGCTGTGGGTGAACCTGGTTACCGACTGCTTCCCTGCGCTCGCGCTGGGCATGGAGGACGCCGAGGGCGACATCATGAAGCGCAAGCCGCGCAACGCCAAGGACGGTGTCTTTGCCGGACATATGGGTCTGGACTGCGTGGTCCAGGGCCTAATCATCACCGTGCTGGTGCTGGCGAGCTTCTTTGTGGGCGTGTACTTTGACATGGGCTACATCCACATCGCCGATATGATCGCCGGCAATGCCGATGAGGAAGGCGTGATGATGGCGTTCATCACGCTCAACATGGTCGAGATTTTCCACTGCTTCAATATGCGCAGCCGTCGTGCGTCGCTGTTCACCATGAAGAAGCAGAACAAGTGGCTGTGGGCTTCCGCCGCGCTGGCACTGGTGCTGACGGTGATCGTGACCGTACAGCCGACGCTTGCCGAGATGTTCTTTGGCCCCGTGACGCTTGAGCTCAAGGGCGTTCTTGCCGCGCTGGGCCTTGCCTTCCTGATCATCCCGCTGATGGAGATCTACAAGGCGATCATGCGCGCCGTGGAAAAGGAGTAAGTAAACCTGCCCGGGCCTGCCCGCCTGCGGGGTTTCCACGGGCACGTCCTCGCCGCGTTGCGGCTGCGGGATGTGCCCTTAGGAAACCCCTCTCGGCGGGCGGGCCCTGCGGTGACTTTGCTGGCTTTTCTCTCGTGCGGATGAAAAGGGCTGAGGGAAAGGGTTGATTTCCGATCTCAGCCGAACACATTGAGCTGATGAGCCGTTCCCGCAGCTAGCCGAACGCCCCCGCGGCCCCATCCGGGCCCCGGGGGCGCCGTTTTCCCAGTTGAAGGAACGGTGGAGATGTGTTTCGATGGGT
>DBEWTI010000079.1:0-5558 GCA_048205975.1 Collinsella sp. | reverse complement strand
CGAACAAGTTGGCATGAAAAAGGCAAGGCATAGACCTTCTGGTCATGCCTTGCCTTTTGAATGACAAATTGTCGCCCTGGGTGGCGCGCAGCGTCAACTAGTTACGCGGTTCGTAGAACCGCGTAACCCCTAAAAGCGGTTGCCGCGGAAGCCGCCACCGTTGCGGCCGCCACGATCGCCACCGCGACCGCCACGGTCGTTACCACGGTTGCCGCCGAAGCCGCCACGGTTGCCACCGCGATCGCCATAGCCACCACGGTTGCCGCCAAAGCCGCCGCGACCGCCACGGTCGCCGCCACGGTCACCAAAGCCGCCACGGCCGCCACGATCGCCACCGCGACCGCCACGGTCGCCGCCACGGCCACCACGATCGCCAAAGCCGCCGCGACCGCCACGGTCGCCGCCACGGCCACCACGGTCGTCACGGCCGCCGCGAGGACCGCGATCCTCGTCCAGGCCCATGGCGACGAGCGGAGCGATAACCTTATCGAGAGCGGCCATCAGCTCGGTGGCCTCCTCGTAAGAAAGCTCGGGCAGGAGCTTCTCCTTCTTGTTGGCAAGCTCGACCAGGCCCTCAGCGGCATCCTCGGCAGCGAAGACAACGATCTTGCGCATATCGCCCTCGGCGTCGTCGATGCGGCCGACCAGATCGGCAGCCTCGGCCTCGGCCATCAGACCATCGAGCTCACGAAGGCGCATGCCCAGCAGGTCGGACATTTCCTTCTGCTCCATCTTGGGCTTGAGGTCAAGGAGCTTAATGGCGCGCTCGATGTTCGCCATGCGCTCGGCCTTGGCCTCCTCCTCCTTGGAAATAGCAAAGCGACGGCTACGCAGCAGGCGGGCGGCCTTCTGCATCTTGTCCATCAGCTCTTCGTCATCGTAATCAACGGCGGCCTCGACAACCTCGGCCTCCTCCTCGGCGGAAACCTCGTCAGCAGCCTCAACCTCGGCAGCTTCGGTCTCCACGGTCTCGACTGCCTCGACCTCGGCAGCCATGGTCTCGTTCTCGGTCTCGTTCATGATCTCTTCGTTCTCGGACATGAGACTCCTTCTTGGCCCTCTCGGGCATCATCGCCCCATTCGCGGGGCCCGTCGCGCACTCTTTGCGCTTTAAACATTCATGCCTCTCGGCAAAACGTCCATTAGTTTATGGTGTCGCCATCCAATCTAGCTGCAGAATCTATGTGCACACATTAATGCGACATGTCGCGGTATCATGGCCTGAACCAATCATGTCCACCTTAAGGAGCCCGCCATGATCAAACCCATCATGAAATCCGAGTTCTTTTTGCGCCTGCCTTCCGAAGACGCGGGCCTCGATGACGCCGTGACCGGGCAGGACCTCCTGGATACGCTCCATGAGCATGAGCACGAGTGCGTGGGCCTCGCCGCCAATATGATTGGCGTGCGCAAACGCATCATCTGCGTAAAGGACGGCAACAAGGCGCTCCTGATGTACAACCCTCAAATTCTTGAGCAGGTCAATGCCTATCAGACGAGCGAAGGATGCCTTTCGCTGGTTGGAGAGCGCCCCTGTACCCGTTATCGCCGCATTAAGGTGGAGTATCTGGACGAGAACTTCGTCCACCGCATCAAAAACTTCTCGGGCTACACCGCCGAGATCATCCAACACGAAATCGACCACTGTTGCGGAATCGTTATATAGTTCCACCGATTCAAGAAAGCTCCCTGCAGCAAAACAACTGCAGGGAGCTTCTCATAGTGCGGAGCTTCTATCCCACTAGCTCTGGCGGTAGTGATCGAAGAAGTCGGCGAGGTCTTCGAGGGACTCTTTGAGCACTTCCATGCGCGGCAGGTACACGATACGGAAGTGGTCGGGCTCGGCCCAGTTAAAGCCGCCGCCGCGCGTGATCAGGATCTTCTTCTCGTGCAGCAGGTCAAGGGCGAACTGCTCGTCATCGGTGATGTTGAACTTCTTCACATCCATCTTGGGGAAGATGTAGAACGCCGCGCGCGGCTTGACCACCGAGATACCATCGATCTTGTTGAGCGCCTCATACACAAAGTTGCGCTGCTCGTAGACACGGCCGCCGGGGCGGATGTAGTCGTTGACCGACTGATGGCCGCCGAGCGCCGTCTGGACGATCGACTGGGCCGGCACGTTGGAGCACAGGCGCATGTTAGAGAGCATGTTGATGCCCATGATAAAGTCGCTCATGCAGCGCTGGTTGCCCGAAAGCACCATCCAGCCAATACGATAGCCCGCGATCATGTGCGACTTGGACAGACCGCTAAAGGTAACGCAGGGCAGGTCGGGGGCGAGCGAGGCAATCGAGACGTGCTCGTAGCCGTCCATGCACAGGCGGTCGTAGATCTCATCGGCAAAGATCATCAGCTGATGCCTGCGTGCAACCTCGACGATGCCCTCGAGCACCTCGCGCGGGTAGACCGAGCCCGTGGGGTTGTTGGGGTTGATGATGACGAGGGCTTTGGTCGCGCTCGTGATCTTGGACTCCATATCCTCCAGGTCGGGATACCAATCCGCCTGCTCATCGCACAGATAGTGCACAGGATGACCGCCGGCAAGGGTTGCGCACGCCGTCCAGAGCGGATAGTCGGGGCTGGGGATCAGAATCTCGTCGCCATTGTCGAGCAGCGCGTTCATCGAAAGCTGAATGAGCTCGGACACGCCGTTGCCCGTGTAGATATGCTCCATCTGAACGTTGGGCAGGCCCTTGATCTGCGAATACTGCATGATCGCCTTGCGCGCGGAGAACAGGCCACGCGAGTTGGAATAGCCTTCGCAGTCGGGCAGCTGCTGGCGCATGTCCTTGATGACCTCATCGGGCGTGCGGAAACCGAAGGGCGCCGGGTTGCCGATATTGAGCTTGAGGATGCGCTCGCCCTCGTCCTCCATACGGGCGGCCTCGTCGACGACGGGACCGCGCACGTCATACAGGACGTTATCGAGCTTGGTGGATTTAGAAAAAGTACGCATGGTGGCGCTCCTTGCAATTTGAGCTGAGGGATGGGGTTCGGGCTTGGAATCGTTGCGGGAAGATGATTCCTCGCCTTGGTCGGCGTCACCGGCGAGCAGCCAGGTAACATCGACCTCCAAAATACGGGCGAGCAGCTCTGCCACATCGCGCCGCGGAATCGTCTTGCCGCTCACATATTGGCTCATCTGACTCTTGCCGAGTTTTTTGCCGAGCATCTCCGATGCGCGGATTACGTCCGACTGGCGAACGTCGCGATCGGACATAGTCTGTCGCAGGCGATCGCTAAACGTCTCTTGGGCCACAGGAACCTCCTTGCTGGCAAAGTTCAATTTATAGAACACGAATTGAACCAGAGTTCAATTTAGCAAGCAGTATAGCGCGGCACCTCATTTGAAAGTTCAATTTCAAAAATAAAATGAGCCAAACCTCGAGATTTATCCCAAAGCGACAACGGCGTGCGCTCATTTAGAGGTATTCAAGGAATCGAGCGGCGGCAAGTGAAACATCGGCCGTTCGATATATGGCGTTGATCTGCCGATGGGGATGTCCTTCGAGCGAACGAATGGCGACATTGAACTGGCAGCGGCGCAAGATGAGCGCCGGAAGGACGCTCACGCCCAGGCCGTCCTCGACCATGGCCATAATCGCATAGTCATCCCAGGTCGACAG
The DNA here is from genome assembly GCA_048205975.1 of Collinsella sp. Classification (GTDB taxonomy): domain Bacteria; phylum Actinomycetota; class Coriobacteriia; order Coriobacteriales; family Coriobacteriaceae; genus Collinsella. The sequence goes on along the minus strand of DBEWTI010000079.1, from coordinate 1,929 downwards.
CTTTGAGCGCACGGTCAGCCCCGCCCGACGGAACAGCGGCGTAATCTCGTCATCGGTGCCGCGTTCCAGCAGAATAAACTGCTCGTTGGCCAAATCGGCAAGAGAGACGACCTCTTCAGTGGCAAGCAAAGAGTCTGCCGGCACTACCGCCATCAACTCGTCGCGCACCAAAGACCGCGACGTCATGCCATTTTCTCGGGGCTCATGCGGGATAAAGCCCAGATCGCAGCGGCCCTCTGCCACCCATTGTTCAATCTCTGAATAGTCACCCATCAGCAACTCGTAATCAATGTCTGGATAATCGGCACGAAAACGAGCAATCACCGGCGGCAGCACGTGGGTCGCCACGCTCGAAAACGTACCGATGCAGATTTTGCCGCGCATGAGCCCACGCATCTCATCCACGCGTCGCTGCAAGCGAACGAATTCCTCGCAGAGCGCCTCGACAGCCGGCATGACCTGCCGCCCGTCAGCAGAAAGAGCCACGCCCTCGCGACTGCGGTCGAGCACCTTAAAGCCCCAATCGGCCTCAAGATCGGCCACCATGCGGCTCACGCCCGATTGCGAATAGCTCAGGCGCTCGGCGGCGCGCGTAAAGCTTCCGGCGCGCACGGTCTCGAGCAGCACCTGCATCTTTTGAATATTCGTTTCCACGGCACCCCTCCACCTTTGCATGAGTCTTTGTCATGTTATCCATGCATTATATTCGCTTTTCTTCTAAAGCCAGTTCACCCATAGTGAAGATGCTCGGATATAGAGGGGATGTCAGCGCATGAACAACGGACTGTTTACGTACTTAGCAGCATTGCTATTGTTTGGCTCCAACGGCATCATCGCCGCTGCCATCGCGCTGCCGAGCTCCGACATCGTGCTACTACGCACGTTTTTGGGCGCACTCTCGCTTGTCACCATCCTCGCCATCACCCAACGCCATAAGCTGCAGGCGCCATCTCGCCCCCGCGAAGCCGCAGCCCTCCTCCTCTCGGGAGCCGCGCTGGGCGCCAGCTGGATTTTTCTGTTCCGCGCCTACCAGACGATCGGCGTCGGCGTATCCTCGCTGCTGTACTACTGCGGCCCCATCATTGTCATGGCGCTCTCCCCGCTCATCTTTGGCGAAAAGCTGACCGGCGGCAAAATCGCCGGCTTTATCGCCGTCGCCTGCGGAGCTTTTCTCATTGCAGCGCAAGGTCTCGGCGGCAATATGCCCGCTGCGGGTATCGCCTGCGGCATCGCCTCGGCCTTCTGCTATGCATTGATGGTCATCGCCAGCAAGGGCGCGCCGCACATCGAAGGCCTCGAGAACTCCACGCTCCAGGTGAGCGCCGCCTTTGTGACCGCGCTGGTTCTCACACTCGTCACCCAAGGCGCTCCTTCGTTCTTCTCCCCCAGCATCGCCGCCGGCATCGATTGGCGCGCCGTCGCCATGCTCGGCGTCGTCAACACCGGCATCGGTTGCCTGCTCTACTTTAGTGCCGTCGCCAAGCTGCCCGTCCAGACCGTTGCGGTCGTCGGCTACCTTGAGCCGCTTTCGGCCGTCGTGTTCTCCGCCGTCCTTTTAGGCGAAGCCATAACACCAATCCGCCTGATGGGCGCCGCACTTATCATCGGCGGCGCGATTTTTTGCGAACTCGCCGGCAAACGCGCAAACGCCAAGGCCGGCATCGCCCAGGCAGCACGTGCTTAAAAGCCCCCTCTTCAGTTTCGAAGCAGGGGCACGTCCGCGGTTATCGCATTGCAGCAAGCCATTCAGCGGATATGCCCCTGCTTCGAAATGCTACCTGCGTACGTGGGTTGATTTCCGATCTCAGCCGAACACGTTGAGCGGATAGACCGTTCCCGCAGCTAGCCGAACGCCCCCGAGGCCCCATCCGGGCCCCGGGGGCGCCGTTTTCCCAGTTGAAGGAACGGTGGAGATGTGTTTCGATGGGT
>DBEWTI010000071.1:0-5471 GCA_048205975.1 Collinsella sp. | reverse complement strand
AGCTTTGACTCCTTAAAGCTGTTAGCGTGTGGCTTGGGCGCCGCGGAACTCCATCCGCGGCGCCCGTTTATATTACAGTAGATTTTTGGGACATGCCTAGAAATCTACTAAAGGGCCCCCGCCTGGAATGTGCGTGCATTCCAGGCGGGGGCTGTCGCTAGCGTATGGCGTTGTAAGTCTTTAGGCCTCGTCGACGACCTTGAGACCGCGGGTCTGGTCGATCTCGTTGAGGAGGTTGACGCGACGCTCGTGGCGGCCGCCCTCGAACTCGGCGTCGAGCCACTCGTCGACGATCATCTTAGCGAGCTCGGAGCCTACGACGCGGGCGCCAAAGGCGAGCACGTTGGTGTTGTTGTGCATGCGGGAGAGCTTGGCGCTGAAGGGCTCGGAGCATACGACGGCGCGTACGCCCTCGACCTTGTTGGCAGCCAGGCTGATCCCGACGCCGGTACCGCAGATCAGGATGCCCAGGTCGACGTCGCCGTTGGCAACGGCCTTACCCACCTTGTAGCCGGCGATGGGGTAGTCAAAGCTCTCGGAGGTGTCGGTGCCAAAGTTCACGACCTCGCAGCCGCGCTCCTTCAGGTGCTCGGAAATGATGTTCTTGAGCTCGACGGCGGCGTGGTCGTTACCGATACCGATCTTCATGGATGGTTCCTCTCTGGTCTGTGCGGCGCAAATGCTAAAGGTGTTTACCGCGTTCGACTGCATGATAGCGCGACTTTTGCGTAAACGCTCGGGCGTTTTTTGGTCAAACGCTTTAGCAGGCAACAAGACCGGCTTCTCATGAATAATGCCGCCAATTTGTGCTTGAGCGCCGTCCGCCGGAACCGTGGTTGCGGTTTTTGATGCATTGTTATCAAATAAAGGAGCTAACTTTTTTGAGAGTCCAGCCCGTTATGCAAGCAGGAGATACCTATGCCTACCGATTCCATCCGTGATGCCGCGTTTTGCGATGTTTTGAACCGCGAGCTTGTCTGTGCACTCGGCTGCACCGAGCCCATTGCCGTTGCCTATGCAGCGGCGCTGGTGAGCCAGACGCTCGGTTGCGAACCCGATCATATGGATGTTGCCTGCTCGGGTAACATAATCAAGAACGTTAAGAGCGTGACCGTGCCCAACTCGGGCGGTATGCACGGTATTGAGGCCGCGGCCGTGCTGGGTGCCGTGGGCGGCGACGCTAAGAGCGCGCTTGAGGTGCTCGAGAGCGTTAACGATGAAGACCGCGCTCGTGTGGCCGAGCTCCTCGCCGACGCCGGCTACTGCGATGTGTCGCTTGTCGAGGGTGTGCCCAACCTCTACATCAAGGTGACTGCGACGGCCGGGGGCCATACCGCGGTCGTCGAGATTACCGATCACCACACTAATGTCACGTGCCATACGCTCGATGGTATTCCGGTATGCGGCAAGTCGGCGGGGGAGTGCGCCGCCTGCGCCGAGCGCGTGGTGGCCGAGCGTGCGGCAGATAACGCCGATACGCCCATGTCCATTGATTCCATCATCGACTTTATCGAGGACGGTGACATTGAGGGCGCCCGCGCTGCCGTTGAGCGTCAGATTGAGCTGAATGGCGCAATCAGTGCCGAGGGCCTTGCGCACGCTTGGGGCGCCGAGGTGGGTCGTACGCTGCTGGGTGCTCGTGCCGATGACGTCGCCTGCCGTGCCCGTGCCCGTGCGGCCGCCGGGTCCGACGCCCGCATGAATGGTTGCGCGCTGCCGGTCGCCATTGTGTGCGGCTCGGGCAATCAAGGCATTACCTGCGCATTGCCCGTCATGGAGTATGCCGAGTACCTGCGTTGCGACCACGAGCGTCTGGTGCGCGCCGTGATGCTGTCCGATCTTATCGCCGTGCATATCAAGAGCTATATTGGTGCGCTTTCGGCGTTTTGCGGTGCTATTTGCGCCTCGTGCGGCGCCGGCGCTGCGATTACCTGGCTGTGCGGTGGCACGCGCGAGCAGATTGGCGCGACGGTCTCGAATACGCTCGGTAACGTGGGCGGCATCGTGTGCGACGGCGCCAAGGCGAGCTGTGCCGCCAAGATCTCGGCTGCCGTCGATGCAGCGATTCTGGGCCATGATATGGCCATGCAGGGTCGCGGCTTCCGCGCCGGCGAGGGCCTGATCCAGGATACCGTCGAGCAGACAATCGCCAGCATGGGCTATGTGGGCCGTGTGGGCATGAAGGATACCGACGTCGAAATCCTCAACATTATGATCGGCAAAACCCAGGTGTGTTAGTTACGCCTGAGGTTCCGCCGTTCTGCCGAACGGCGGACCGGCCGACGCTGAAAACGCCCCTAAACGGCAATATGCCTTTCAATCGTCGGTCATGGCCAGAAGGCCTATGCCCTCCTCTTTCAAGGCACATTGCGCGCTTAGGGGCGTTTTCGCTGACTTATGCTCAACCTGCGGCGTTATTTTGTTTGGAGCGAGGGGTCCTATGACAGCTCGTCGGCTACTTGGTGTTCGTAGAAGGCTTCTACTACGGCGTTGAATTCGCGGGCGAAGTCTTCCATGGTTCCTCGCCAGGTGGCTCGGCCGGGTTTTCCCTGACCAACATAGGCAGTCTGAATGCCGCAGGCGGGGCTGGGGAAGTCACGCTTGGGGTCGTTGCCCACCATAAGGACCTCGTGCGGATCGAGCCCCATCACCTGAAGTTGCTCTAGGTAGTAGGTGGCATCGGGCTTGCAGCGGGTGGTGTTTCCCATGTGCGTGACGAGCTCAAAGGGGGCGTCGGCCAGGTCGCCCCAACCCATGCGGCACTCGATGGCCCCCTGCGGAAAGCTGGGGTTGGTGAAGAGCGCGCAGCGCAGCCCTGCGTCCTGTACGGCCTGAAGCGCGGCGTGTGCGCCCGGCATGGCGTGGGCGTTGATGACGTCGTCATTCTTATGCGGAAGAACTTCGCGGTCGTAGTAGGTAAATGCCTCGTAGATGATAGGATCGGAGAGGCAGATGCCGCACCTGCGTTCGACCTCGGTGCGGTAAAACTCAAGATTGGTGCGGTTGTCCGTGCCGCTTCGGCGGTTGGCGTTGAGGTCGACCAGGATGGTGCCGAGGCGTGCCATCGTGCCACCGCGGCTGCGACGTCCGATGTCCGCGAGCATCGACGAGACATCCTTAAAATAGCGAAGGATGAACGCGTTGAGGTTGATGCTAAGAAGCGTCTCGTCCATATCGAAAACGACTGCTTTGAGCACGCGGGCACCTTTCTCGAAATAACGTTCCAGAATCGTTGGTTCCGGATACTTTACCCCAAAGCCGTATGCCTAACGGCCTATCGTCAACTTACGGAGACGGTCGTCCACAAGATTGCGAAAAAGTCTCCATACGAGTAAAAAATCGCAGTTCGCGCTTGAAATCGAAGTAATTTCCCCGTAATCTATACGAACGTGATTGCATAAGCGTCACATTAGTATCTGTCGGCTCCCGAGTGTTCCTAAACGTTGTGTGCTTGTCGCACCCTTCTGTAGGTCCTAGCAATCGGGGCCCCGTAGTTCGAAAGGGGTCCACCTTTGAGTGAGATTCAGAACTCGTCCATTTTCTCTCTTGACGATGTCAACGAGGAGGAGATGAACAACCTCATCGACGGTACGATTACCGACTTTGATGAGGGCGATCTCGTTAACGGCACTGTCGTTAAGATCGAGCATGACGAGGTGCTCGTTGACATCGGATTCAAGTCCGAGGGCGTTATCCCGGTCCGCGAGCTGTCCATCCGCAAGGACGCTAACCCTGCAGACATCGTTGCACTCGGTGATCCCATCGAGGCCCTGGTTCTCCAGAAGGAGGACAAGGACGGTCGTCTGGTCCTCTCCAAGAAGCGTGCTGAGTACGAGCGTGCTTGGAACCGCATCGAGGAGAAGTTCAACTCCGGCGAGAACGTTGAGGGCGAGGTTATCGAGGTTGTCAAGGGCGGCCTGATCCTCGACATCGGCCTGCGTGGCTTCCTGCCCGCTTCCCTCGTCGACCTCCGTCGTGTCAAGGACCTCACCTCCTACATGGGCACCCGCATCGAGGCCCGCGTCATCGAGATGGACCGCAACCGTAACAACGTTGTCCTCTCCCGTCGCGTCGTGCTCGAGGAGTCCCGTAAGGCCGAGCGCTCTGAGATCCTGTCCAAGCTCAAGTCTGGCATGCGTCTCCAGGGCACCGTTTCCTCCATCGTCGACTTCGGCGCCTTCGTCGACCTCGGCGGTATCGACGGCCTCATCCACATCTCCGAGCTCTCCTGGAACCACGTCAACCATCCTTCCGAGGTTGTCAAGGTCGGCCAGGAGGTCGAGGTCGAGGTTCTCGACGTCGACCTCAACCGCGAGCGCATCTCACTGGGTCTCAAGCAGACCACCGAGGATCCGTGGCGCGCACTGGTCAAGAAGTACCCCGTCGGCGCTATCGTCGAGGGCACTGTGACCAAGCTTGTCCCGTTTGGCGCTTTCGTCGACCTGGGCGAGGGCATCGAGGGCCTGGTGCACATCTCCGAGATGGCCAACAAGCACGTCGACCAGCCTTCTCAGGTCACTCACGTGGGCGACAAGGTTCAGGTCAAGGTCATGGAGATCGACCTCGACCGTCGTCGTATCTCCCTGTCCATGAAGTCCGCTGCTGAGACTCTGGGCGTCGAGATCGAGGTTACCCCGCTGCCTTCCGAGAAGAAGGACGAGGAGACCGACGCCGAGTAAATCGGTTTGACGATCACTTCTTTTAAGGGATCCGCCTGAAAGGGCGGGTCCCTTTTTGTTTTGCGAGCGAAACGGCAGATTGCCGCCTAGGTCGTCCGTTAGCTATTGAGTTGTCGCGGCATGAAAAAATGCCGACATCCCGCCTCGGGGAGGAGGCGGGAACGCACCGAGTAGACGGAGGGGTGCGGAGCGCGGTCGCGTCTCGACTGACGACGTTGCCCATCGACGGGGCTATTGTAACGCATGGGCGGTTCTTGGTTTATCGTGTCGAGCGCGCGTGTTGTGTCGCCTCGTGCGTTGGCGGTGTGCTACACTCTTGCACTGCTGAGTGGGCCAGACGGTCGCGCGATGTACTGCTTGCAGTGCGCGTGAGGAAAGTCCGGGCTCCAGAGGGCGGGATGCCGGCTAACGGCCGGGCGGAGTGATCCGACGGAAAGCGCCGCAGAAAAGAAGACTCCCACCTGCGCCGCAAGGCGTAAAGGGAAAAGCTGAAACGGTGGTGTAAGAGACCACCAGCGTCGTGGCAACACGGCGGCTTGGCAAGCCCCATCCGGAGCAAGCGCGAATAGGAACGCTATGGGCCGGCCCGGTCCGCGTTCGGGTAGCGTGCGTGGAGCTGCACGGTAACGTGCAGACAAGATAAATGACCGTTCACGACAGAACCCGGCTTATAGGCCCACTCAGCTTTCTTGTTGACGCTGCGACGGCGTCAGCTGGCCGATTTGGCGCTCATTCGTCGGTCGCCGCCATAAGGCGTGCTCCCTCCTCTTTCGGGCCAAATCGACTCAGCTG
>DBEWTI010000058.1:0-4161 GCA_048205975.1 Collinsella sp. | reverse complement strand
CTTGGACAGGCGTGCCCGTGCCGTTGAGCAAATAATGTTCAACCTGTGGTTCCGCTTTTCGGCCACGCTTGCGCGCTTGTCGTGCAGGGTAGGCTAGATGCAAGCGTAATACGTTAGAGCGCGGCGCCGCCACTTGGGCGGGCCGTGCTTTTTTAAGACGGGAGCTTTCCCGTGAAAGGAGCCGCCCATGGCAGCACCCGAGCAGCTGTTCAACGTCCGTGAGCGCAAGCGTTTTGAGCGCCACGACATTTGGGAGCGCATCACCGAGAACGGCACGATTTCCGCCGCCGTCATGGTCTTCGCCGCCATCGCCGCCGTCATTTGCGCCAACACCGATGCCTACGAGGCCATCCATCACTTTTTGGAGACCCCGCTGTATGTGGGTCTGGGCAACCTTGCGGCCGGTCTCACCGTTGAGCTTTTCGTCAACGACTTCCTCATGGCGATCTTCTTTTTGTTGGTGGGCATTGAGCTTAAGTACGAGATGACAGTTGGCGAGCTCAAGAACCCGCGCCAGGCTATGCTTCCCATGCTGGCGGCCGTGGGCGGCGTCGTCGTTCCCGCCTGCATCTATCTGATCTTTAACCATGCCGGCGCGCACAACGGCTGGGCCATTCCCATGGCAACCGATATTGCCTTTGCGCTGGGCGTGCTGTCGCTTTTGGGCAACCGCGTGCCCAACGGCGTGCGCGTGTTCTTCTCGACGCTCGCCATCGCCGACGACCTCATCTCCATCGCCGCCATCGCCATCTTCTACGGTCAGAGCCCCAATCCGTTTTGGTTGGGCGCCGCCGCGCTTGTGACCTGCGCGCTTGTGTGGCTCAACAAGACGCAGCATTACCGCCTTGCCCCGTATTCGGTACTGGGTCTGCTGTTGTGGTTCTGCATGTTCAAGAGCGGCGTGCATGCCACGCTTGCTGGCGTCATCTTGGCCTTTACCATCCCGGCCAAGTGCGGCGTCAAGCTCGATAACCTCACCGATTGGTTGGGCGAGTGCCTGCCGCTGCTCGATGACCGCTACGACGATGAGGCACACATCCTGGGCCAGCATGACTTTACCGTCTCGACCACCAAGGTCGAGCGCGTCATGCACCGCGTGACCCCGCCGCTCATCCGCATGGAGCGTCTGATCTCCACGCCGGTCAACTTTGTGATTCTGCCGATCTTTGCGTTCGTGAACGCACAGGTTCGCCTGGTGGGCGTGGACATGAGCACGCTGCTCTCCGACCCGGTGACGCTCGGCGTGTACTTTGGCATGCTGCTGGGCAAGCCGATCGGTATCTTTGGCATGACGTTTGCCCTGGTTAAGCTTAGGGCCTGCGAGCTGCCGCACAATGTCAACTGGCACATGATTGCCGGTGTGGGTATTTTGGGCGGCATCGGCTTTACCATGTCGATTCTCATCAGCGGCCTTGCCTTCCCGACGGCTCAGTTTGAGGTTCTGGCTGCCAAGGCCGCCATCCTTGCCGGTTCGGTCACCGCTGCCGTGCTCGGCATGATCTACATGAGCGTGGTCTGCAAACACCCCGCGCCCAAGGGTGAGTAAAAACTCGAAAAAAGACACCAGAACCGGTTTGGATGCGTTCGAAACTCGGATCCGGGTGCTACTGGCCACCTGCCAGATACCCCGTGGTCAAAAAACGCCGTTTGTGAGTACTGTCACAAACGGCGTTTCATTTTAGGTGTGGAAAATAATGAACAAAGTTATAAGAACTGTACGTTAATGAGTGACCATCGACTTCCAATTTGGCGCTAGCTGACGGTGATTAGGGAATTTCAAGTCCAGTTTTGCCGATTACGGCCAAGAATCGCTGCTACTAAAAAGGTAACAGTACTCATATTTGCCCTTTTTTGGCCGCAAGCCCTAAAACAAGCCTCGCCAGGGTTGGGAAACGGGCCAAATCGTCGGCCTCGAGGCTTATTCCACGGTGCCGTAGACAGCGCCCCAGCCGTGGGCGGCCAAGGCGGAGTTGAGCTGGTCGCAGAGTGACTGGCGGTCGTAATAGCCGGGCGGTAGCAGGTTGACGATTTCCATGAGATCGGGCGCCAGGTCCAAGATTTCGGCCTGTACGATCAGATCTAGGCGGTCGATGGCGTGGCGGTCGTAAAACAGCCCGTCGACCAGGCGCTGCAGGTCGCCGAATTCCTCGGCCTGGAACGATCCGTACTCCATAGTGCCTCCTTGGGCGCCCGCGCCGGCATGCGCGGCGATTCGTAATTCATTGCGATGGACTTAATCTATCACGGCTTCATAACGTTGCGACGGTGGCGGTCTATACTTAGAAGAACTGCAATGTACCGCTTCGCGAAAGGTCGCACCCATGCAGACGATCTACCAGAAGATGGAGACCACCGAACTCGATGCCGCCATCGAGGCGCTCAAAGCCGAGGTTGCCGACGTCAAGGCCAAGGGCCTGGCGCTCGATATGGCCCGCGGCAAGCCGTCACCCTCCCAGGTGGACATCTCGCGCCCCATGCTCGATATCCTCAACGCCGACGCCGATCTGCACGACGGCAGCGTCGACTGCTCCAACTATGGCTGCTTCGAGGGCATTCCCTCGGCACGCAAGTTGGCAGGGGAGTTCCTGGGCTGCCCCGCCGAGCAGACGCTCGTGCTGGGTTCGTCGAGCCTTTTGATCGAGCATGACATCGCCGGCATGTTCTGGCGTTGCGGTTCGTGCGGTAGCGAGCCCTGGGACGCCTACGAGGCCGCACACGACGGCAAGAAGGTCAAGTTCCTGTGCCCCGTTCCCGGCTACGATCGCCACTTTGGCATCACCGCCGACTTGGGCATCGAGAACGTCCCCGTCGCGATGACCGACAACGGTCCCGACATGGACGAGATCGAGCGCCTCGTTGCCGCCGACGATTCCATCAAGGGTATCTGGTGCGTGCCCAAGTACTCCAATCCCACGGGCATCACCTTTAGCGAGGACACTGTGCGCCGCCTGGTCGAGATGCCCACGGCCGCGCCCGATTTCCGCATCTTTTGGGACAACGCCTACTGCGTGCACGACCTGTACGACGAGACCGACGAGCTCGCAAACATCTTTGACCTCGCTCGGGCGGCGGGCACCGAGGATCGCGTGGTGGCCTTTGCCTCGACGTCCAAGATCACCTTCCCGGGCGCCGGCATCGGCTTTATCGGTGCGAGCCCCGCGGTCATCGCCGAGTTCTCCAAGCGCCTGAAGGCCGGCCTCATCAGCGCCGACAAGCTCAACCAGCTGCGTCACGTGCGCTTCCTTCCCACCATCGAGGCGGTCAAGGAGCACATGAAAAAGCATGCCGAGTTCCTGCGCCCGCGCTTTGAGGCCGTCGAGCGCAAGCTCACCGAGGGCTTGGGCGACACGGGCTGTGCCACCTGGACGCATCCCCGCGGCGGCTACTTTGTGAGCTTCGATGGTCCCGAGGGCTCGGCCAAAAAGGTCGCCGCGCTTTGCTCCGACCTGGGCGTCAAGCTCACGCCGGCCGGCGCTACCTGGCCCTATGGCAAGGACCCGCGCGACACCAACATCCGCATCGCGCCGAGCTATCCCACGGTCGAGGACCTGGAAGCCGCGCTCGATGTGCTGGTGCTGGCCGTTAAGCTGGTCGCTGCCGAGCTTGCGCGTGCCGAGCGCGCCTAACGCGCGGCTTCCCGTACTATCCGCACTTTCGATACGTAAAGGAGCGTATACATGGATTTGGGTATTTCCACCACCCCCACGCCAGAGCTCTACACCATTAAGGTAACCGGCGAGATCGATATCTCTAACGCCGATAGCCTGCGCAACGCCATCGACCTGGCGCTCGAGCAGCCCACTGAGGCCGTTGAGCTCGATTTTGCCCAGGTGAGCTACATCGATTCGACGGGCATTGGCGTGCTCGTGGGCGCCGCGCACCACGCGGTCGACCACGGCAAGCGCTTTAGCTGCACCAATGTGCAGCCCCCGGTGATGCGCGTGGTTCAGCTGTTGGGTGTCGACCAGGAGATTTCGATCACCGCTGCATAATCTTTGCCCCCAAAAGGGCGTGCCTTAGGGCATATGTTTGTGATGCGCTCGGACGTTTTGGCGTCCGGGCGCTATACTTGACCGAATGAATAGACGAGTTCCGGCCGAATGGCGCGGTGCGGGCTCGACTCACATCGAGCCTTGGAGGTATGTGTGTTTGGTATTGGAG
>DBEWTI010000057.1:0-7963 GCA_048205975.1 Collinsella sp. | reverse complement strand
GCTAAGCACAGCTGGACCCCGACCAAGGGCATTCTCCTGCTCTTCGTCCTTGGCATCCTGGGCGCTGGCCCGCTTGGTCTCTGGCCGAGCATCTGGTAAGGCTCTAGCTTGAGGGGTGTGTCCCTACGCGGCTCACACCCCGACCCCTTAAGCCATGTGTATGTTAAAAGCCGCGTGCTCGAAAGAGCGCGCGGCTTTTGTTTTCTTGATGATTCGGGTGTGGCAGTCAGATAATGCTAAACACCCTAGGTAGTAGCTGAATTCGAGCAAAAGGGAGGATAGGATGGCGATCGGAGCGCGCAAGCAACCGCTGTACGATCAGCTGGTCGATATTCTGACCGAAAAGATTGACCACGAATATCACGCCGGTGATATGATTCCTTCCGAGCGCGAACTTTCGGAGCGCTATGGTCTCTCGCGTACCACGGTGCGTCTGGCTCTGCAGGAGCTGGAGCGTTTGGGACTGGTGGTTCGGCAGCACGGTCGCGGTACCTTTGTGACCGACCGTTCGGCAAAGGCAACCAATCTTATGCAGTCCTACAGCTTTACCGAGCAGATGCGTGCGATGGGCCGCGATCCAGAGACTACGATTCTCGAGTTTTGCGAGATGGAGGCCGATAAGAATCTGGCTGAGCATATGGGATTGCGTATCGGCGATCGCATTTTTAAGCTTAAGCGCCTTCGTTCTGCCGACAACATGCCCATGATGGTCGAACGCAGCTATCTACCAGTTCGTCAGTTTTTGTCTTTAAAGCGTCCGCTTCTGGAGCGCAAGCCGCTTTATGACGTGATCGAGCAAGATTTTCAGCAAAAGATACGCGTGGCAGAAGAGGAATTCTATGCGAGCATAGCCCGTCCCGCCGATGCCCATCTCTTGGGAATCGTTGAGGGCTCGCCCGTGCTCGATCTGGTCCGTACGACGTATAACGAGTCAAACGAGGTCGTGGAGTATACGCTCTCGGTTGCTCGTGCCGATCAGTTTAAATACAAGGTCTATCACCAGCGTAGCGAGTAGCCAAGCTATCCATCACATATGGTGATTCTTTGCATTCAACTGGTTACTACCAGATAACCAACCGAAGTGTATAATTGCACGTCAGAGGATTACTTCTAGAGAGAGGTATTAGAAATGTTCGAGAAGAGTGTCGAGGAGCTCACCGAGCTCGGCGCCCAGATCACCACGGCCGAGATTGCCCAGCAGCCAGAGCTTTGGCGTGATACGCTCAACATCTACCGCGAGAACAAGGAGGCCATTGAGGCCTTCCTGGCCGAGGCTTGCGCCATGGGCGAGGGCCGTCTGTCCGTTGTCTTCACCGGTGCCGGTACGTCCGACTACGTGGGCGATACCTGCGCCCCGTATCTGCGTCACGCTGGCAACACTGATCTCTATGACTTTAAGCCCATCGCCACGACCGATATCGTGAGCGCCCCGCGTGACTTCCTGCGCGCCGAGGATCCCACGCTCGTGGTTTCCTTCGCCCGCTCTGGCAACAGCCCCGAGAGCCTTGCCGCCGTCGCCGTGGCCAAGGAGCTCGTCCACAACGTCAAGTTCCTCAACATCACCTGCGCTCCCGAGGGCAAGCTTGCCGTCGAGTCCGCCGATGACCCCAACGCGCTGACGCTGCTCATCCCGCGCGCCAACGACAAGGGCTTCGCCATGACCGGTTCCTACACCTGCATGACCCTGCTCTCCACCCTCATCTTCGACACTGCTTCCGACGAGCAGAAGGCCGAGTGGGTCGAGACCATCGCCAAGATGGGCGAAGAGGTCATCTCCCGCGAGCCCGAGATCGCCGATTACCTTGCCGGCGACTTCAATCGCGTGACCTACCTGGGCTCCGGTTCCTTCGGTGGCCTTGCTCAGGAGAGCCAGCTCAAGATCCTCGAGCTTGCTCACGGCCTGGTTGCCACCTCTTACGACACCTCCATGGGCTATCGCCACGGACCCAAGTCCTTCGTCGACGACAAGACCCTTGTGTTCGTGTTCGTCAACAACGACGCCTACACCCGTCAGTACGACATCGACATCCTCAACGAGATCGGTGGCGACGAGATCGCTCAGCACACCGTCGCCGTTCAGCAGGAGGGGGCTACCGTCTACGAGGGTGAGTCCTTCACCTTCAAGGGCTACGAGGCGCTCCCCGAGGGCTACCTTGCTCTGCCGTTCGTGATGTTTGCCCAGGCCATCAGCCTGCTCAACTCCGTCCGCGTGGGCAACACGCCCGATACGCCGAGCCCCACCGGCACGGTCAACCGCGTGGTCAAGGGCGTGACGATTCACCCCTTCACCGCTTAATCGCGTCCCCCTGTAAGGGCGCCCGTCCGCTCATAACGGCGGGCGGGCGCTTTTTGTTTTACGTGAGCTGGGTATAAGCATCACCACAGTCAACTGCTTTTAGAAGCAAGGAGTGCATATGAGCACATACGCAATTAAGGCTGACAAGTTCTTCTTGCCGGCAGGCCCGCAGCTGGGCGGCTATCTCATGGTCGAGGACGGCGTCTTTGGCGCCTGGCAGGCCGATGAGCCCTCTTGCGAGATCAAGGACTACACGGGATCGTGGATCGCGCCGGGCATGGTCGACACCCACATCCATGGCTTCTATAACCACTCGACTACCGATAACGACCCCGAGGGCATCGATATCAGCTCGACCGAGCTCGCCCGTCGCGGCACCACCAGCTGGCTGCCCACGACGTTTACCGACGGCGTCGAGCAGATCAAGGATGCCTGCGCCGCCATCGCCCAGGCCGACGAGGGCCGCGGCCCCGACTTCTGCGGCGCCCGTATCCAGGGCATCTACCTGGAGGGCCCCTTCTTTACGATGAAGCACGTGGGTGCGCAGAACCCCGCCTATCTGATCGATCCCTCCGAGGAGGTCTTCGACCAGTGGCAGGAGGCTGCCGGTGGGCGCATCGTCAAGAGCGCTATGGCCGCCGAGCGTGACGGTGCCGCCGCCTACGCTGCTGCCCTGAACGCCAAGGGCGTGGTGACTAGCATCGGTCACTCCGACGCCACCTACGATGAGTGCATCGCCGCCATCAACGCCGGTGCCAGCTGTTTTACGCACACCTACAACGGCCAGCGCGGCCTGCATCATCGCGAGCCCGGTGTCGTGGGTGCCGCTATGTCCACTCCCGAGACATACGCCGAGATCATCTGCGACGGCAAGCACGTGAATCCCGCTGCAATCAAGGCGCTGCTGCAGGCCAAGGGCTGGCAGCACACGGTGCTTATCACCGATTGCCTGGGCTGCGGTGGCATGCCCGAGGGCAGCTACACCAGCGGCGGCATGGATGTCATCATGAAGGACAACCTGTGCTGGCTCGCCGACGGCAAGAGCATCGCCGGCTCGGTGCTCACGCTTGCCCAGGGCGTCAAGAACATCGTCGACTGGGGCATCGCCAGCGCCGATATCGCCATTCGCATGGCAACCGAGGTGCCGGCTCGTTCCGCGCACATCGAGGATAAGTGCGGCAGCATCATGCCGGGTCGCGACGCCGACTTTGTTGTGTTCGACCACGAGCTCACCCTCGTTGAGACCTACGTTGGCGGCCAGAGCGTCGGCAACGCATTTACCGAGTAACGACAGAAAAAGACGGCGGGCCCGAATTTGCTCGGACCCGCCGTATGGGTTAACGCTCAAAAGCACCTTAACAGTTACAGCTTGTTAGCGATCTTCTTTGCCGTGCGCTTGACGCCGGCCACCAGGCCTCCCGCAGGATGCTCCTTTTCATAGGCAAGACGCTTCTCGCGTTTGGCGTACTCTTCGACGATGATGTCGCCGTACTCATCTTCGATCTTATCGAAGAAATCGACAGCGCCCTTAATTTCCTCGGCGGTCGGGTGTCCCTTCTGAACGCCGCCCGTGAGTTTGAACGGTCCCCACGTATCAAAGCCGGTGCAACCGTAGACACCCATAAAGATGGCCTGCCTCATGCGGCAGATGCCATCGATATCCTTGCCGTACCACTTGTTTTTGCCGCCGTAGGTCATAAGACCAAACACCTTGTCCTGCGGCTGCAGCACGTTGGTGAGTACGCGTGCCATATCCTTGTCGATCTCGGAGTAATAGATGCCCGTGGCGACACCAATTAAATGGTATTCGTGCAGGTCGGGGTACTCGTTTTTACCGAGTGCCTTTACGTCGAGGGTATCGATTTCGGGATGCGCCTCGACAATGGCGTCCACGAGCTTTTTCGTGTTGCCGTGGTGGCGCGAGGCGTAGAGGATGATGGTTCGCATAAGAAGGCCTTTCAGCTGTAATGAAGTCAATGTCAATATGGTACCCCGTTGGATAGCTGGGATACCGGACGCATCGATGAACGTGCGGGTTTGTTCTATGGCTAGGACTGAGACGGGTGCTTGCGAGTAAAGGGCAGTTGTTCGAAAGGATGGGCAATGGAATACGCTCTTTCCAACGATTCGATTTCTATTAAGGTTTCCACGGCTGGCGGCTCGTTCACCTCAATCGACGCCGACGGTCGCGAGTATCTGTGGCAGGGCGACCCTGCCGTGTGGTCCGGTCAAGCACCGATCTGCTTCCCGATTTGCGGAGGCCTGCGCGATGGCAATGCCATGACGTTTGCCGGACATCACGTGAAGCTCGCCCGTCACGGGTTTGCGCGCAAGCAGGAGTGGAAGCTGCTGAGCCAAAGCGAGAGCGAGCTGGCGATGTGCCTGGCTTCGGAGGATAACGCCGCGTTGCTGAGCGACTATCCGTATCCGTTTAAGCTCGTTGCCCGCTATACGCTCGAGGGCACTGCCGTGCGCGTCTCCTACGAGGTGACCAACGAGGGTACCGAGGACATGCCGTTCTTTATCGGCGGACATCCCGGTTTTAGGTGCCCGCTCGACGAGGGCGAGGCCTATACGGACTACGAGCTGCGGTTTGAGAAGGACGAGGCCGCGGAGCTTTGCACCGCCGTTCCCTCGACCGGTTTGATCGACGTGGCCAACCGCTCCAAGAACCCCATGGTGGGAAAGACCCTGCCGCTGTCACATGAACTCTTCGATTTTGCCGAGACTATCTTTGACGTGCTCGAGAGCCGTCAGGTCACGCTTTCCAAGAAGGGGGAGGACAAGGGCGTTCGCCTGAGCTTTGAGGGCTTCCCGTATCTCATTGTGTGGAGCAAGCCCGAGGGCGATTTTGTGGCAGTTGAGCCTTGGGGCGGCCTTTCGACCTGCTCTGATGAGGACGATGTGCTTGAACACAAGCGCGGCTGCCTTGTCGCCAAGCCCAAGGAGACCGTCGTTCGCTCGTTCACGATTGAGATTCTGTAATTCCGTTTTGTCGACTCGTATCGCGAGGCACAAGGAGCCTGCGAGATAAGGAGCTAAAAATGATCCTCACCGTTACGATGAACCCGTCAGTCGATACGCGCTATCAGCTCGACGAGCTCGTCATCGACGACGTCAACCGCGTAACGCCCGAAAAGACCGCCGGCGGCAAGGGCCTCAACGTGGCTCGTGTCCTGGGCCAGTTGGGTGACGACGTGGTGGCTACCGGCCTGCTCGGCGGCCACATGGGCGCCTACATGGCAGAGCTCATGGATGCCAACGGCATCAAGAACGATTTTGTACCCATCGCCGGCGAGACCCGCATCTGCCTGAATATCCTCCACGCTGGCAACCAGACCGAGCTGCTCGAGAGCGGCCCGACGATTGCTCCCGAGGAGCTCGATGCCTTTACCGCCAAGTTCACCGAGCTTGCGGGCAAGGCCGACGTCGTCACTATCTCGGGCTCGCTGCCCCGCGGTGTCGAGGCGGACTACTATGCCAAGATTACGGGCATTGCAGAGAACGCCGGCGCCAAGGTGCTGCTCGATACCTCGGGCGCCTCGCTCGAGGCTGCGCTTAAGTCCGAGGTCAAGCCCGAGCTGGTCAAGCCTAATCTGACCGAGATCAACGGTCTTCTGGGCACGAGCTTTACCACCGACGATGTGGACGAGCTCCGCGCCGCGCTTGCCTCCGACGCCCGCTTCTCTGATATCCCCTGGGTCGTCGTGTCCATGGGCGCTGCCGGCTCCGTGGGCTTCCACAACGGCCGTGCGTTCCGCGCCAAGACGCCCGATATCCCGGCTGTTAACGCCACGGGTTCCGGTGACTCCACCATTGCCGGCTTCGCACACGCCATCGCTGCCGGTGCAGACGACGAGACGGTGCTGCGTACCGCCAACACCTGCGGCAAGCTCAATGCCATGGACCCGATGACGGGCCATCTGGTCATGGACCGTTGGGATGAGGTTTACAACGGCGTTGTCGTAACCGAGCTGTAAGAGTTTGGGTTTCGCCTCGGTATTGCTCGCTCCTTGTTTGTCCGTGTGGACGACAAGTGCGGTAGCATTATGCCGGGGCGCGACGCCGACTTTGTCGTGTTCAATCCCGACCTTACCCTGGTCGAGACGTATGTGGGCGGCAACAGCGTCGGTAACGCGTTTACCGAGTAGCTGCCAAAGAGACGATCCGAGAGGGGATTTAGATGATTTACGGTGCACTGGGCGATATCGAGGAATACCGCGGCATGCTCAAGGGCCTCGACGTGCTGATCGATTGGCTCGAGGAGAACGATCCGGCGGAGCTCGAGGTCGGCAGCCATCCGATTCTGGGCGACAAGGTCTTTGCGAACGTCATGGCCCCCACGACGCGTCCCGAGGCCGACGCTCACTATGAGACGCATCAGCGCTATCACGACCTGCAGATCGACGTCGAGGGTCGCGAGGCCTTTAAGGTCGCCACGGGCAGCCTGACGCTGGTCCAGGAGTTCGACGAGAAGGACGACTACGACTTGGTCGATTCCGACGCCTCGATCGCCGGCGATCTGGCCGACGACAAGTTTGCGCTGTTCGTTGCCGGCGAGCCTCACATGCCCACGCTCGAGTTCCCGGGCGATGGCGCGCAGCCGGTCAAGAAGATCTGCTTTAAGCTGCTTGCCGACGCCTACTGGGAGGAGTAGCGAGCTGCTCGGCTGAGCTGTTCGTGTTGCAAGCGTGATCCCTTGGGGGTCGCGCTTGAGCCCCGTTGATCGTGGTTTCCCGTTTGGAGAGCCATGGTCGGCGGGGTTTTGTTTTTGAACAGGGGAGTTGCCGACGGCGTGGTGCTTGGATTGACGGGCGTGCGTGAAAATCGGCAACAAAAAAGCCGCCCGAAGGCGGCTATCTTGTGCAATGGAGCCAGCGACCGGGCTCGAACCGGTGACCCCCGCTTTACGAGAGCGGTGCTCTACCAACTGAGCTACGCTGGCGGCCATGTGGTGACGCAACTGAGGCGTCAACGGCTGTCTATGATACGGGACATCGCAAATCCGCGCAAGTGTTCTGACGGCTTTTCTCACTTTAAATGCACTAATATTGGAGACGTGATGTCTTGCTCTTACGGGCCTCGAACAGAATGGGGCGGCGATGGCTCAACCCAAGATTCTTCTTACACGAATTGACGACCGCTTTATCTATGCACAAGACATTGAGCAGTGGAATGAGGCCGTAGGCTCCAACCTTGTCCTGATCGTCAACGACGGGATTGCGGCGGATTCGCGTAAGTGGGCACCCATGAGGGTGGCGGCGCCCGAGGGCGTGTGGACACGGTTCTTCTCAGTCCAAAGGACGATTGACGTCATACATACTGCAACGCCGCGCCAATGGATCCTGATCATGGTGGCCTCACCCGCCGATGCGCTCGCGCTGATTAAGGGTGGTGTGCCGATCACCAAGATCAGCATTGGACATATGCAGGCAGGGGAGGGCAAGCGTCCAGCAACGCCCGCAGTTGCCGTAGACGACGAGGATGTTGCCGCCCTCAAAGAGCTGCAAGAGCTCGGCATAGAGCTGGAAATCCGCTACCTCCCCAACTCAAACCCCGACCCCATCCAACTAGTCATTGGGGACGTTCTTAAATGACTAGTCGCTGGGGACACCCTTGCGGAAATGTGGCGCTTGGGGACGGTGCGTTTATGGCGGCCTTTTATGA
>DBEWTI010000053.1:0-5455 GCA_048205975.1 Collinsella sp. | reverse complement strand
CCGTAGCTCCGAAGGAGCAGGATAAGCGGGCCTCAAGTGCGAGGACGTTTTTAAGGGGATACCCTTGGGCGGCCCGAAGGGATTAACCAGCGATGTCTACAGGTACTCGATTTGAGCGCCCTCGGTGTCGCACGTCAAAATATGCGTGTCACACTTGGGGAACTGCTCGCGCAGCTTGACCTGCAGGAACTTCGCCACGATGGTATCGTCGGTTACGGCCATGAGGGTCGAGCCGGAGCCGCTGATCCAGATGGTCTTGGCACCGCCGTTAAGACAGGTGTCGCGCACGGCGTTGTAGTCGGGAATCAGGCGACGGCGATAGGGCTCCTGGATACGGTCGTCATTGGCGGCGGCAATCAGGTCCAGATCGCCGGTCTCGAGACCACGCGTCATGCCGGCGATCCGGCCCATCTGCCATACGGCGGTGGAAAGCGGAATCTCCTGCGGCACGACCTTGCGCGCCTCACTCGTGTGTACCTCGTAGGGTGGAATGACGGTAATAAAACGCAGGCGATCGCTCACCTCGTAGCGCAGGCACTGGGGGAGCGAATCGGTCGGCGTAAAGGAGCAGACGGCGCCGCCCAGGATAGCGGGGGCGACGTTATCGGGATGGCCCTCGACCTCGGTGGCAATGCAGACGAGCTCGGCGCGGTCGACGGTGTGGCCCGTCAGCGCGGCGGCGGCCATAATGCCGGCGACAACGCAGGTGGAGCTGGAACCCAGGCCACGAGCGACGGGAACGTCAGTCTGAATGTCGATGGCGACGGGGAAGGCCGGCTCGCCCCATGCGGCCAGCGCATCCACAAAGCTCACGTAAACTAGGTTGTTCTCGTTTTGGAATTCCTCGGGGCAGCCCGTGATGGTGAGCTTGTCGGCGCGCTCGAAGGTGAAGTGCGAGTAAAGGCTGACGGCCATGCCGAGGGTGTCGTAGCCGATGCCCAAGTTGGCGCTTGTTGCTGGGACGGTGATTTTGATCATGTGAGTCCTCCTGGCGTGCCTGGCTGTTTAGTTCGCTGCTCGGGCAGTCCCGCGCAAGACGGAAAGCACATTAAGTGCTTTCCTTTGCGTGCGGAACTCGCGACGAACTAAACAGCCAGGCACGCTGTGCGCGTTCGTCATCATCCCGGGGGTTATCTGATGAAAGAAGGTGCGCCGGCTTTCGCCGGCGCCTTATAAGGGGTTTTAGTTGGAAGCCATCTTTTTTGCTGCAGACTCTACGTAGTTGGCCATGTCGGCTACGTCGCAGACGTCTTCGAAGCGGACGGGTTTGGATTCGAGTTCGGCGAGCTGGGTCGGGGCGACCGTGTTGGTTGCCTGCTCGAGCACGCGCATGGCCTCAAAGTCGTCCTCGGGAACGTTGAGCCCCAGGGCGTCGCAGCAGGCGCGCGGGAACTTGTAGGGGCTGGCGGTCGAAAGCAGCACGCGGGCCTTGGCGCCCTCGGCGGGGGCGACCTGCTCAAAGACGTGATAGCCGCAAGCGGTGTGCGGGTCGATCACGTAGCCATTCGCATCCCAGCAGCTCTTGATGGCAGTGCGGACCTCGTCCTCGCTGGCCCAGCCGCAGCCAAACACGCTCTGGATCTTGGCCAGCAGCTCGGCGGGCACCTCGTAGCGGCCGGTCTGGGCAAGCTGCTCCATAAGGCCGGCAACAAGCTCGCAGTCGCCATCGGACAGGAAGTACAGCATGCGCTCCAGGTTGGAGCTAATAAGGATGTCCATCGACGGCGAGATGGTCGTGAAGAACGGGCGGTTACGGTCGTAAACGCCGGTGGTCAGGAAGTCAGCGAGCACGTTGTTCTTGTCGCTCGCCACGACGAGCTTGGCGACGGGCAGACCCATGCGCTTGGCGTAGTAGCCGGCCAGGATATCGCCAAAGTTGCCGGTGGGCACACAGAACTCTACGGCGTCGCCAGCCTCGATAGCGCCGGCGCGCAGCAGTTGCGCATAGGCGGCAAAGTAGTAGACGACCTGCGGTACCAGACGGCCGACATTGATGGAGTTGGCGCTCGAAAGCACCGTGCCAGCGGCCTCCAGGCGCTCGGCAAGCTCCTTATCGGCAAAGATGCGCTTGACGGCGCTCTGGGCGTCGTCAAAGTTGCCGCGGATGCCGCAGACAGCGACGTTGTCGCCCTCCTGCGTGGACATCTGCAGGTTCTGGACGCGGCTGACCTTGCCCTCGGGATAAAAGACGGTGATGCCCGTGCCCGGGGCGTCGGCAAAGCCGGCGAGTGCGGCCTTGCCGGTGTCGCCCGACGTGGCGGTGACGATCATGATGCGCTCGGCGCCGCCGTCCTTGGCAGAGGTGCGGGCCATCAGACGGGGGAGCATCTGCAGGGCGACGTCCTTAAAGGCGCTCGTGGGGCCGCCAAAGAGCTCCATCACATAGGTTTGCGGGGCGTCGGCGCCCGGTGCAGCGTCGAGTTTGACGAGCGGCGTAACCTCTTCGCTCACGAACGTGCCGCGGTATGCCTCGTCGACACACGCCGAAATTTCTTCGGCTGTGTAATCATTCAGTAACATTCCCAACACATCTTGAGCGATTTCAAAGTACGATTTATCTGCAAGCGAGCTGATATCGACCTGCTGGGTGCCGAGCTCGTCCGAGACAAACAAACCCCCGTCGGGAGCGATGCCGGTGCGGATTGCCACCTTACTTGAGCACGATAAAGTGCGTCCTCGTGTACTATGATAAGTTCCCATATAACACTGCTCCTCGGATGCCTTGGTCCCAATCGGTGAAACCATGGTATCAGAGCGCGCAAAGTAGGTTCGCAGAGGCTTTTTAGAAAGGTAACCTCAAGCCCATGATTAAGATTGCCAAGTTTGGCGGCTCGTCGGTCGCCGACGCCGAACACTTTAAGAAGATCAAGGCCATTGTCGACGCCGACCCGGCCCGCCGTTTTGTGGTGGTTTCTGCCTGCGGTCGCCGCTTTAAGGGCGACACCAAGGTGACCGATCTGCTCTACTTGGTCAACGCGCACGTCAAGTACCACGTGTCGTGCGAGGAGCTGCTCGAGGACATCGGCCAGCGCTACTTTGATATTGCTGACGAGCTGGAGCTTACCTATCCCATCCGCGAGGAGTTCGCGGCCTTTGCCGAGCGCGCCCGCTCGGGCGGCTACTCCACCGAGGAGCTCGTGAGCCGTGGCGAGTACTTTACCGCTCGCCTGATGGCCGAGTACCTGGGTTTGCCGTTCCTGGACGCCGCGACGGTTGTGGCGTTCCATCACGACGGCACGCTCAGCATGAACCGTACCTCCGAGCTGGTGCAGGAGTACGGTCAGGGGGGCGGCTTCGTTATGCCTGGCTTCTACGGCGCGACGCGTGAGGGGCAGATCAAGCTGCTCGACCGTGGCGGCGGCGATATTTCCGGTTCGATCCTGGCCAAGTGCTTGGGCGCCGATCTATACGAGAACTGGACCGACGTCTCGGGCTTCTACTCTGCTGACCCGCGCATCGTGCCCGAGGCTCAGCCCATTGCGCGCGTTACCTACGAGGAGCTGCGCGAGCTTTCGTACATGGGTGCAAGCGTCCTGCACGAGGAGGCCGTGTTCCCCGTACGCGAGGCTGGTATTCCGCTGGTCATCAAGAACACCAACGCGCCGCAGGACCCCGGCACCATCATTAGCGAGACGGCTGACGAGGGTGAGGCAGAGCCCATCATTACCGGCGTGACCGGCAAACGCGGTTTTGTCGCCATCAATGTGGCCCGCGACCGCACCAAGCCCCGTGTCGGCTTTATGCGCCGCGCGCTTTCGGTGTTCGAGCGCTATGACGTTTCCGTTGAGCACATGCCCACCGGCGTCGACCGCTTTGGCGCCGTGGTGCAGGAGCAGGATGTGCACGATTCGCTGTACTCGCTTGTGGGCGACATTCAACAGGAGGTCGAGCCGCTCGAGATCGAGGTTGTCGAGGGTCTGGCACTTATCGCGACCGTCGGCCGTAACCTGCGCGGCCGCGCAGGTATCTCGGGCCACCTGTTTGGCATGCTTGGCCAGGCTGGCGTGAGCGTGCGTATGATTTCGCAGAGCTGTGACGAGATCAACATCATCATCGGTGTCGAGGAGAAAGACTTCGACCTGGCGATTCAGACCATTTACCGTGCCTTCTCCGACGAAAACGGCATCGTGAAGGTCTCCGACCTGGAGGCTCCCGCACCGGTCGATCCCGCCCTGGCCTCGCTCCACAAGTAGTTACCATCCCGGTAGATTTTTTAGGATGTCCCAAAAATCTACTATCGGGCGTTTCGTTTCGGTTTCGTTTCGACGGGGCGGGTTTTGTATCCGCCCCGTTCTTGTATAAACTGGGCAAGAATATCCGGCCTGCTTGGCGTGCGGGCGATAGCCACAACCTTTAAAGGGGGAAGCATGAAACAGTACACGGTTGCTATTTTGGGCGCGACGGGAGCCGTGGGCACCCAGATGCTCGAGTGCCTCAACGAGCAGGAGTTTCCGGTCGGCAAGCTCAAGCTGCTAGCGAGCGCGCGCTCTGCGGGCAAGACCGTCGAGTTCCGCGGCGAGCAGGTTGTGATCGAAGAGGCTTGCCCCGAGGCCTTTGAGGGCTGCGACATCGTACTCGGCGCTGCCGGCGACGATATCGCCAAGGAGCTGCTGCCCGAAGCCGTCAAGCGCGGCGCCGTCGTGGTCGACAACAGCCATGCCTTCCGCATGGACCCCGAGGTGCCGCTGGTCGTGCCCGAGATCAACGCCGACGACATCAAGTGGCATCACGGCCTTATCGCCAACCCCAACTGCGCGACCATCATCGGCCTGGTTCCCACGTGGCCGCTGCATCAGCTCGCCGGCGTAAAGCGCATGATCGTCTCGACGTATCAGGCGGCTTCGGGTGCCGGCGCTCCCGGTATGGCCGAGCTCGAGGCTCAGTTGGCCGCCCTGGGCCGCGGCGAGGAGATTCCCGAGCCGCGTGCATTTGCCGCCCAGCTGGCGAGCAACCTGATTCCGCAGATCGGCGGCGTCAATGAGGAGGGCTTTACTTCCGAGGAAATGAAGCTGCAAAACGAGGGCCGCAAGATTATGCACCTGCCCGAGCTGCGCGTGAACTGCACCTGCGTGCGCGTGCCGGTGCTGCGTTCGCATTCCGAGAGCATTACGCTCGAGTTTGAGCGCGACATTACGGTCGAGGAGGCTCGTGCCGCGCTGGCTGCCGCTCCGGGCGTGAAGCTGGTTGACGATATGAGCGCCGAGGATGCGCACGATCGCTTCCCCATGCCGATGGATACCTCCGACCAGGACCTGATCTGGGTCGGTCGCGTGCGTCGCGACATTTCGAACCCCGAGGCCGCGCGTGGCATCACCTTCTGGTGCTGCGGCGACCAAATCCGTAAGGGCGCGGCAACCAACGCCGTCCAGATTGCTAAGCTGCTCTGCGAGTAGTGCGACCTGTCCGGCGGGGGGCGGGCTTAGTTTTCAGTACGTCCACGACCATGTGTGGGGGG
>DBEWTI010000044.1:0-16185 GCA_048205975.1 Collinsella sp. | reverse complement strand
ACCATCGCAATTCTGCCAGTGGTCTAAACATGGCGCTTACCGATTAAACGCCGCCCAAAAACCACTTTCCTTCATAAAAGTAACGTACAGGTGTT
This sequence comes from Collinsella sp., assembly GCA_048205975.1. Classification (GTDB taxonomy): domain Bacteria; phylum Actinomycetota; class Coriobacteriia; order Coriobacteriales; family Coriobacteriaceae; genus Collinsella. The sequence continues at coordinate 16,090 of DBEWTI010000044.1, read as the reverse complement.
ATCGTAGTTTCTGCCGAAAGTTCCACCGAGCACGCGAGGTGGAACGAATCATAGAACTATCGCCGTCCCTTCGATTCGTGCAGCCTTGGACCTTTCGCATCTAGTCACCAAGGCAACACGCTGCCGCGTCATGATGGGATCAAACGTGAGCGATACAAAGCTAAAGCCAACGGCTAAAAAGCCCGCAACCCGTAAAGCCGCCCCGCACACACCGGAGCTCACCAAGGACGATGTCTATCTATTTGGCATCGGCACGTGGGAGCGCAGCTGGGAAAAGATGGGCGCGCACCCCGACACGCAGAACCGTACGCGCGGCTGGCGCTTTTGCGTTTGGGCGCCCGATGTAAAGAGCGTGCATGTCATTGGCGAATTTAACGACTGGGATGAAGAAGCCAACCCGCTGGTGCCCGTGCATACGAGCGCTATTTGGGAAGGCTTTATTCCTGGCGCAGAACAAGGCCAGCTCTATAAATATTTAATCGAGACCAACGAGGGCGAAAAACTGTACAAGGCCGATCCGTACGCCTTTAAGGCCGAGTGCCCTCCGGGTACCGCCAGCGTGCTGTGGACCCTCGACGGCTATAAGTGGAACGACGCCGCGTGGCTCAAGCGCCGTGCCGGCCACAACCACATGTCACAGCCCCTTAACATCTACGAGGTGCATATCGGATCGTGGAAGCGCCACGGCGATGCGCCGCAGGGCGAGCCGGACGAGTACGGCAACTACCCTGGCCCCATGGACCCCTTCCCCGCGCAGCGCGGCGAGTTTTACACCTACGACGATCTGTCGGTAGAGCTCGTGGACTACGTGCGCGACATGGGCTACACGCATATCGAGGTCATGCCGCTCATGGAGCATCCCTTCGACGGCTCCTGGGGCTACCAGACGACCGGCTACTATGCCGCCACGTCGCGCTATGGCGACCCGCAGCAGCTTATGCACTTTATCGATGCGTGCCACGAGGCGGGCATTGGCGTGATCATGGACTGGGTGCCCGGCGGTTTTTGTGCCGACTCCCACGGCCTTGCCACCTTTAACGGCCACATGCTGTTTGAGCACGAGATTCACCCCAACTGGGGTACGCACAAGTTCGACTTCGCCCGTGGCGAGGTCCGCTCCTTCCTTGTCTCCAACGTGCTGTACTGGCTCGAGAACTTCCACGTGGACGGCATTCGCATGGACGGCGTGTCCAGCATGCTGTACCTCAACTTTGGCATCGACGATCCGGGCCAAAAGAAGTTCAACAAGTACGGTACCGAGGAGGACCTGGACGCCAGCGCGTTTATCCGTCAGGTCAACTGCGCCGTGGAGGCGCACTTCCCCGACGTGATGATGATGGCCGAGGAGTCCACCGCGTGGCCGCTCGTGACCTATCCGCCGCAGGACGGCGGTCTGGGCTTCCACTACAAATGGGACATGGGCTGGATGAACGACACCCTGCACTACATGCAGACCGATTTTCCGTGGCGCCCCGGCAACCACGGGCTGCTCACGTTCTCCATCATGTACGCCTTTACCGAGAACTTCATTTGCCCGCTGAGCCACGACGAGGTCGTGCACGGTAAGTGCTCGCTGATCGGACGCATGCCGGGCGACTGGTGGCGCCAGTTTGCCGGCCTGCGCACGCTGGCTTTCTATCAAATGACGCACCCTGGCGCCAAGCTCAACTTTATGGGCAACGAGATCGGCCAGTTTATTGAGTGGCGCTACTACGAGTCCATCCAGTGGTTCCTGACCGAGGAGTACGAGACCCACCGTCATCATCAGGCGTTTATCAAGGCGCTCAACCACCTGTACACCGCCGAGCCCGCCCTGTACGAGCGTGGCTACACCGACGACGGCTTTACCTGGATCGATGCGGATAACTCCAAGCAGTCCATCGTGAGCTTTGTGCGCCAGGGCGAGGACGTCGATGACGACCTGGTGATCCTGATCAACTTTGACCCGGCGAGCTACGAGAGCTTCCGCGTGGGCGTGCCGCGTGAGGGTGACTGGGAGGTCATCTTCGATTCCGACCGTCCCGAGTTCGGTGGCAGCGGATACGCCGGTGAGGAGCCCTACACCTGCTCGAGCGAGCCCTATCCCTGGAACGGGCAGATGGACTCCATCGAGATCAAGGTGCCCGGGCTGGCTGGCGTGGTGCTTAAGCGCCGCGGCCCCAGCAGCTATAAGCCGCCTGTGGTCGAGGAGCCTAAGAAGGCCACGCGCAAACGCACGTCTTCGGTGAAGCCTAAGGCTGCGGCCGCGGCCAAGAAGGCTCCGGCTAAGGCTAAGGCTACGACGACCAAGGCTAAGGCTGCTGCAAAGCCCGCTGCTAAGGCTACCGTGACCAAGAAACCGGCTGCCAAAAAGGGCGCTACCAAGGCAAAGTCTGCTTCTGTTAAGCCGTCTGCCAAGGATGCGTAAAAAGCCGTTACAGCTGTAATTACCCGCCCCGCGGGGGCGTAGGATACATGTCATAACCGTTCCGGGAGAAACATCCCCGGGGGAAAGGAACGTATGAATAAGATCTTCGACAACAAGCAGGAGTTTACCGAGCTCTATCGCGATGCCGTCATGAGCATCAGCGGCAAGAGCGTCGAGGCCGCCAGCGACCTCGACCGCTTTAACGCCCTGGCCAAGCTCGTGGCCGAGAAGGCCCGCACCGTTGCCACCAAGAGTGACGCTCGCGCCACCGCCGAGGGCAAGAAGCGCGTGTACTACTTCTCGATCGAGTTTTTGATCGGCCGCCTGCTCGACAACTACCTGCTCAACTTTGGCGTGCGCGACATGGTCGCCGAGGCGCTCGACGACATGGGCTTTGACCTTTCCGTCATCGAGAACCAGGAACCCGATCCGGCCCTGGGCAACGGCGGCCTGGGCCGTCTGGCTGCATGCTTCCTGGATTCCATGGCAGCCGAGGGCATCGCCGGCTACGGCAACGGCATGCGCTACCGCTACGGCCTGTTTAAGCAGGAGATCGTCAACGGCAGCCAGGTTGAGGCCACCGACGAGTGGCTCACCCACGGCTATCCCTGGGAGGTCCGTCGTCAGGACAAGGCCGTGACCATTAAGTTTGGCGGCCGCGTCGAGGGCTTTGAGGAGAACGGCCGCACGTTCTACCGCACGGTGGACACGCAGGACATCCTGGCTGTCCCCTATGACATCCCCGTTGTGGGCTATGCCGGCGAGACCGTCAACAAGCTGCGCGTCTGGGCCGCCGAGCCGGTCGAGGAGCACTTCGATCTGGAGGCCTTCAATCGCGGCGACTACGCCCTGGCCGATGCCGAGCGCGCCGAGGCCGAGGCCATCAGCGCCATCCTCTACCCCAACGACGCCGGCGAGCACGGCCGTCTGCTGCGCCTGAAGCAGGAGTACCTGTTTGTCTCGGCCGGTATCTACAGCCTGCTCGACACCTTTGAGAAGGAGCACGGCGCGAACTGGGAGCTGCTGCCGCAGTTTGTGGCCATCCACACCAACGATACCCACCCCGCCATGTGCGGCCCCGAGCTCATGCGTATCCTCATCGACGAGAAGAAGCTTGAGTGGGATGACGCCTGGAACATCGTGACGCAGGTCGTGAGCTACACCAACCACACCATTCTGCCCGAGGCCTTGGAGAAGTGGCCCATCGGCACGTTCTCTAAGCTCCTCCCCCGCGTGTACCAGATCATCGACGAGATCAGCCGTCGTTGGCACGAGTCGTTCGACACCTCGCAGGAGGGCTGGCAGGAGCGTCTGCGCCAGACCGCCATCCTGTGGGACGGCGAGATTCGCATGGCCAACCTGTCCGTGATCTGCAGCCATAGCGTTAACGGCGTGGCCAAGATCCACTCCGACATCATCAAGAACATCGTGCTCAAGGACTTCTATGCCTTGACGCCCGAGAAGTTTAACAACAAGACCAACGGCATCTCGCACCGTCGCTTCTTTGCCGAGGCCAACCCCACCTACGCCAAGCTCGTGACCGAGGCCATTGGCGACGGCTGGCTCAAGGACGCCTTTGAGCTGGAGAAGCTCAAGGAGTTCCAGAACGACATCGAGTTCCTGAAGGCCGTGGGTGCCTCCAAGCGCGCTAACAAGGAGCGCCTGGCCGCCTACGTCAAGGCTGAGACCGGTCTGGTTATTGACCCCAACACCGTCTTCGATGTCCAGGTAAAGCGCTTCCACGCCTATAAGCGCCAGCTCATGAATATCATGAAGGTGATGGACATCTACAACCGTCGCATCGCCGATCCCAACTTCCACGTGACGCCGACGACCTTCATCTTTAGCGGCAAGGCTGCCTCGAGCTACACCTTTGCCAAGGAGACCATCCGCCTCATTAACTCCGTGGCCGACGTCATCAACAACGATGCCCGCGTCAACGAGGTCATGAAGGTCTGCTTTATCCCCAACTTCCGCGTGAGCAACGCCCAGCTCATCTACCCCGCCGCCGAGATCTCGGAGCAGATTTCCACGGCCGGCAAGGAGGCCTCGGGCACGTCCAACATGAAGCTCATGATGAACGGCGCCATTACGCTGGGCACCCTCGACGGCGCCAACATCGAGATCGCCGACCTGGCCGGCCGTGAGAACGAGGCCATCTTTGGCCTGACCGCTCCCGAGGTCGAGCAGCTCTGGGCATCCAACAACTACTTTGCGTGGGATACCCTCAACGGCGACCGCGAGCGTCTGGGCCGCGTGATGGACGAGCTCAAGGACAACACGTTTGCGGGTCTTTCGGGCAACTTCGAGAGCATCTACAACGAGCTCATGAACAACAACGACCCCGACCTGGTCATGGCTGACTTCCGTAGCTACGTGGATGCATGGGAGAACCTCACGGGCAGCTACGGCGACCAGGAGACCTGGAACCGCAAGGCCCTGCTCAACACCGCCTCGAGTGGCTGGTTCTCGTCCGACCGCACCATTCGCGAGTATCGCGACGAGATCTGGCACGCATAAAGCGCGCGAGCTCCCTTTGCCGCACGGCATTACTCGACGGGCGTGACAGTGCGCCGCGCCCGTCGCTAATGGGTTAGGAACATCGATGACAGAAGGAGAAATCGATGAGTAAGAAAGAATGCATCGCGATGCTCCTCGCAGGAGGACAGGGCAGCCGATTGGGGGCACTCACCCAAAAGATCGCCAAGCCGGCGGTTAGCTTTGGTGGCAAGTTCCGCATTATCGACTTTTCGCTGTCCAACTGCTCCAACTCGGGCATCGACACGGTGGGCGTTCTGACGCAGTACCGTCCCTACCTGCTGCATGCCTACGTGGGCTCCGGCGAGGCGTGGGATCTGGACAGCCGCGACGGCGGCGTGTCGATCCTGCCGCCGTACGAGACGCAGACCGGCGGCGCCTGGTATGCGGGCACGGCCGACGCCATTACGCAGAACCTCGACTACATCAAGGCCAACGACCCCAAGTACGTCCTGATTCTTTCGGGCGATCACCTGTATCGCATGGACTACCGCAAGATGCTCAAGACGCACATTGAGAACAACGCCGACCTCACGGTGAGCGTTATGCCCGTGCCGTGGGAGGAGGCCAGCCGCTTTGGCATCCTGACCACCGACCCCGAAGACGGCCGCATCACCAAGTTCACCGAGAAGCCCGAGAAGCCCGATTCGAACCTCGCGTCCATGGGCATCTACATCTTCTCGGCCGACGTGCTGATCGAGGCGCTCGAGGAGGACGCTCTGGACCAGCGCTCGAGCCACGACTTTGGCAAGGACATCATCCCCAAGCTGCTCGGTGAGAACAAGCGCCTGTACAGCTACGAGTTCCACGGCTTCTGGAAGGACGTCGGCACCATCGCCAGCTTCCATGAGACCTCGATGGACCTGCTGGGTAACAACCCCGAGTTCGATCTGTTCGACAAGAACTTCCCCATCATGTCCAACATCACCACGCGTCCGCCGCACTACATTGGCCCGGACGGCCGTCTGGACGACTGCTTGGTCTCCAACGGCTGCAAGATCTACGGCACCGCTCGCCACTCGATCCTTTCGACCGATGTCATCATCGAGGAGCGCGCCGTGGTCGAGGACTCCGTGCTGCTGCCGGGTGCGCACGTTAAGAGCGGCGCGCACATCTGCCGCGCTATTTTGGGCGAGAACTCCACGGTCGAAGAGGGCGTGAAGCTCGGCTCTGTCGATACCACCAAGGATACGGCCGTCGTTGGAAATGACGTCGTTATCGGGAAGGGGGAATGATCCGATGATCAATCGCAAGGCCATCGGTTATATCACCGCTAACTACTCTTCGACCTACGGCAGCGTGCTGCTCAAGGACCGCCCCATCGCGTCCGTTCCGTTTTTGGGCCGCTACCGCCTGATCGACTTCCCGCTGTCCAACATGATGAATGCCGGTATTAAGACCGTCGGCGTCGTCATGCCGGGCAACTACCGCTCGCTGATCGACCACGTGGGCTCGGGCAAGGACTGGGGCTTGGACCGCAAGAAGGGCGGCCTGTTCATGGTGCCCGGCAACGCGTATGGCACCACCAAGGGCGGCATGCGCTTCCTGCTGCGCGACATCATCTCCAACAAGACGCTGTTCCAACGCTCGGAGAAGCCCTATGTCGTGATGATGGGCACCAACATCATCTTTAACATGGACCTCAACACCATCATCGACGCGCACGAGAACTCCGGTGCCCAGATGACCGTGGTGTACTGCAAGGCCACGCGCAACGTCGATGACGAGACCAAACTCGAGATTAACGAGAACGGTCGCCTGACGGGCGTGAGCGCCGGCGTCGTGTACGGCGACAACGCGTCTATGGACTGCTGCATCGTCAACCGCGAGACGCTGCTCGAGATCATCGACCACTACCAGGCCGCCGACTATCTGGACCTGCTCGAGGCGCTCCAGGGCGACTTTGTCAACATCGACGTGTGCAGCTACGAGTACAAGGGCGAGGTCGTGGGCGTGTTTAGCGAGAAGTCGCTGTATCGCCGCAGCATGGACCTGCTCGACCAGACCGTGGCCGACCAGCTCTTCGATCCCGAGCGCCCGATCCTGACCAAGGCCCACGACGTGCCGCCTTCGCGCTATGCGACCGGCAGCCACGCGTGCAACTCGATCATCTCGGCCGGCTGCATCATCAAGGGCACCGTGCGCAATTCGATCCTGTCGCGCGGCGTCGTGGTCGAGGAGGGCGCCTCGGTGACCAACTCGATCATTAACCAGAGCTGCATCATCAGGAGCGGCGCCCGTGTTGAGAACGCCATTCTGGACAAGAACAACGTGGTTCCCACCAACACCGAGCTTCGTGGCACGCCCGAGAACATCCTGGTGCTGGGCAAGGCTCCGTTAACTTCTGATACCACCGTCGTACGTTAACGTTGGCACCGCAACATCGCTCGTAACATGTAGAATAGCCGCCCGGTTTGCGCCAGGCGGCTATTCTCGAATTGCAACATGGGAGACAATATGGCAGATTCCAGCAAAAAGATGCAGATCGTGTTTGCCTCGGCCGAGTGCGCACCGTTTGTAAAGACCGGTGGCCTGGGCGACGTGGCGGGCTCGCTGCCCGCGGCGCTCGTGCGCGCCGGCGCCGAGGTTATCGTGATGGTGCCCAAGTACGCCACCATCAAGGACGAGTACAAGGCGCAGATGGAGCACTTCTCCGACTTTTACGTGAGCCTGGGCTGGCGCAACGAGTACTGCGGTCTCGAGAAGCTCGAGCACGACGGCGTCACCTATATGTTCATCGACAACGAGCGCTACTTTGCGCGCGACTATCCGTACGGCTTCTTTGATGACGGCGAGCGCTTTGCGTTCTTCTCCAAGGCCATCACCGAGAGTCTGCAGCACCTGCCGGCCGGTTTTGAGTGCGACATCCTGCACTGCAACGACTGGCAGACGGCACTGGCGCCCGTGTTCTTGCGCGAGTTCTACCAGGGCCTGCCGCTGTACGACCGCGTCAAGACCGTGTTCTCTATCCACAACGTGGCGTTCCAGGGCCAGTTTAGCGACACCGTGATGGAGGACATCCTGGGCGTGGCGCACATTCCGGCGGCCGCCTCGCAGCTGCGTTGCGACGCCTGCAGCATCAACTACATGCTGGGCGCGCTGCGCTATGCCGATGCCATCACCACGGTGAGCCCCACCTATGCCAACGAGATCCAGACGCCCGAATTTGGCGAGGGCCTGGACGGTGTGCTGCGCGAGCGCTCCTATGCGCTACAGGGCATTTTGAACGGCATTGACGTCGCGGGCTTTGACCCGGCGACCGACAAGCGCATTGCCGCCAACTACACGGTTGAGGACCGTTCCGGCAAGGCCGTGTGCAAGTCTAAGCTGCAGGAAGAGCTGGGGCTCGAGGTTCGCGACGACCGTCCGCTTATGGTGATGGTCACGCGCCTGACGCGCCAGAAGGGCATGGACCTGGTCATGTACGCGCTCGACCGCATTTTGGCCGGCGGCGTGCAGGTGGCGGTGCTTGGCACTGGCGACCGCGACTACGAGGACGGACTGCGATACTTCCAGGACAAGTACCCCGGCACCATGGCCGCACGCATCGAGTTCGATCCTGCGCTGTCGCAGCGTATGTATGCCGCAGCCGACATGTTCCTGATGCCTTCGAAGTTTGAGCCCTGCGGCCTGTCGCAGATCATCGCCATGCGCTACGGTACCCTGCCCATCGTGCGCGAGACCGGTGGTCTGAAGGACACTGTGATTCCGTATAACGAGTTTACCGGCGAGGGCACGGGCTTCTCGTTTAGCAACTTTAACGGCGACGAGATGGGCGACGCCGTGTTCCGCGCGGCACGCCTGTTCTGGGACAACCGCGATGCTTGGAACCAGCTGGTAACGCAGGCCATGAGCCAGGACTTTAGCTGGACGCGCTCGGCCGATAAGTATCTGGACCTGTACTTCTTTATGCATCCGGAGATTGAGAGGCCGGCGGCTGTTGTCGACGAGCCTGAGGCTGTTGCTGAACCGGTGGCCGCCGAGGAGCCCAAGGCCGAGGAGAAGCCTGTTGAGGCTGAGCCCGCAAAGGCCGAGCCTAAGGTGAAGGCTGAGGTTGCTCTTGAGGCAAAGGACGAGGTCAAGCCCGCTGCAAAGCCCGCAGCTAAGAAGACCACGACCCGCAAGACGACCGCTAAGAAGACTACGACGACCAAAGCTGCCGCGACTAAAACAACGGCTGCCAAGACAACGACCACGCGCAAGCGCACGACCGCCGCTGCCAAGAAGGCCGCCGAGGCCGAGGCTGCTCCCGAGGTAAAGGCCGAGGTCGCTGAGGCCAAACCGGCCGCCAAGGCTCCGGCAAAGACCGCTGCCAAGAAGACAACCGCGACCGCCAAGAAGACTACAGCTGCCAAGAAGACCACGGCAACGAAGTCGACGGCCGCCAAGGCTACTGCGACCAAGGTCGCTCCGAAGGCTGCCGCAAAGCCCGCCGTCAAGGTCGAGGAGACGCCTGCCGAGCCCAAGGCCGAAGCAGCTGTCGAGGCCAAGCCGACCGCCAAGACCACCACGCGCAAGCGCGCAACGACGACGGCCAAGAAGACTACGGCAAAGGCTGCCGCTCCTAAGGCAGAGGCTATGACCGCCGCCGTCAAAGAGGAGACCAAGCCCGAGGCAAAGCCCAAGCCGGCACCGAAGGCCGCTAAGGTCAAGACCGCTCCGAAGACTACGGCAAAGGTCGAACCCGCCAAGGAGGCCCCGGTCTCCCCCGCCGCTTCGACCGAGGAAAAGGCTCCGACCAAGAAGACCTCCGTCCGCAAGGCAACGGCCACCCGCAAGCGTCGCTAGCCCACAGACGATCCAAAACCTCATCAAACCCTAAGCAAGGGGCGCTCCAACCGGGCGCCCCTTCTCTGTAGGTAGTGGTAAAACGATTTTCTAGGACAACCGTTCGCCGATGGTAAACGGATGTTGTTTATACACCCTGTGTACTACAGATATACTTACATCTTAGGCGTAAAACCCATGGCCCGCAGGCCATGATTCTATTGAACTGGACCGTACTATGAGATTGATACACAACAGCCGTCTACCGCAGTTTCGCACTCCGTTTGGCGCTGTGACCACTGGAACTTCCGTTGCACTCTCGGTGATTTTGGAGGATGCCGATCCCAACCAGGCAACGCTTACGCTGCGCACCTGGGTAGATGAGATCGGTGAGTCTCGGTATCCCATGACGCACGAGGGCGACGGCATATTTACCGTAGAGCTTGAGTGCACCGAGCCCTGTCTTATCTGGTACAGCTTTATCTGCAATATCGAGGGCCAGCCCGAGGTTCGCCTGGGCGCGCCGCAAGGCCGCACCGGCGGCGAGGGCGTAACCTACGGCTACGCCGAGGTGCCGTCTTTCCAGATTACCGTCTATAAGCACCGCGAGAACCGCCCCGCCTGGTACGAGCGCGGCATGGTCTACCAGATCTTCCCCGACCGCTACGCCCGCGACGAAAACTGGCGCGAGCGCACGCTGGCCGAAGTCGAAAAACCGCGCAACGGAATCCAGCGCCGCATGGTCGAGGACTGGAACGAGCCGCCCGTATACGAGCGCGCCGAGGACGGCTCCATCAAGACCTGGGACTTCTACGGCGGCTCGCTCAAGGGCATCCAAAATGACCTGCCCCGCATCGCGGAGCTGGGCTTTACGGCCATCTACCTCAACCCCATCTTTGAGGCCGCGAGCAACCACCGCTACGACACGGCCGACTACACCAAGATCGACCCAATCCTGGGCACCGAGCAGGACTTTACCGAACTGTGCCAGGCGGCCGAGAAGCTGGGCATCTCCATCATCCTGGACGGCGTTTTTAACCATACGGGTGACGACTCCATCTATTTCAACCGCTACGGCAACTACCCCGGCGTGGGCGCGTGGCAGAGCGAGGACTCGCCATGGCGCGATGCGTTTTATTTCCACGAGGACGGCTCGTACGACTGCTGGTGGGGCGTGGGCAATATGCCCGCCATCAATGAGAGCTCCGAGCTGGTACGCGAGCGGCTTCTGGGCAAGGACGGCGTGATCCGTAAATGGCTACGTGCCGGCGCTCATGGCTGGCGCCTGGACGTCGCTGACGAGCTTTCCGACGACTTCCTGGCCGAGATCAAGAAGGCCGTACTTGCCGAAAAGCCTGACGCACTGTTGCTCGGCGAAGTCTGGGAAGACGCCTCCAACAAGATTAGCTACGGCCATCTGCGTCGCTACCTACAGGGCTCCGAGTTGGACTCTGCTATGGATTACCCCTTCCGCGACATGGTCATCGGCTTTTTGATGGGCTACAAGAACGCCTACGAGGCCGCTGAGGATATCGAGACCCTGCGCGAGAACTACCCGAGCGAGGCATTGTCCTGCGCGCTCAACCTGCTGTCGAGCCACGACCGCCCGCGTATCATCTCGGTGCTCGGCGGCGGCCCCGACGAGTCGCAGCTGCCCGAGTGCGAGCGCAGCAAATGGCGCCTGGACGAGAACTCGATGGGCCTGGCCAAGAGCCGTTTTTGGCTCGCCACGCTCATGCAGATGACCTTCCCCGGCGTGCCTTCGATCTACTACGGCGACGAATACGGCCTGGAGGGTCTAACCGATCCGGGCAACCGCCGCACCCTGCCGACCAAGGACCAACTGCACGACTTCGACACGCTGGCTATTGTCAAAAACGCCTCCGCCGTACGCCGCGCACTGCCGTTTATGATCGACGGCGAGATCAAGGCCTTCGCGCTCAACGACGAGGTACTGGCATACAACCGCACGGGCAAGGATGGCGAGTCCGCGACGGTTATCATCAACCGTAGTCTGCGCAATTCGCACCGCGTGACGATTCCGGCGCTCGACGAATGCGCGAGTGACGTGATCAGCGGTCACGAGTGCGAGATCCACAACGGCACGGTCACGCTCGATTTGTATCCGCTGGGCTCGTCGATCATCTATCACCACGCCGAGCAGCGCCTGCAGGAGCCGCTCGATCACGGTGCGGGCGTCGTGTGCCATATCACCTCGGTGCCCACCGACGATGGCAAGCCCGGTACGATCGGCGCGCCCACGCGTCGCTTTATCGACCATCTGGCCGCCATGGGCATGCGTTACTGGCAGGTTCTCCCCGTCAACCCCACGGACTTCTTCCGCTCCCCTTACGCCGGTCCTTCGGCCTTTGCGGGCAATATTGACCTGCTGCCCGAGAGCCAAGAGGAGCTGGCGGCCGACTTTGAGACTTGGAAGGCCCGTGGCGGCGAAGATGCCGATCCGCTCTACACCGCGTTTAAACATCGCAACGCCGATTGGCTCGAGAAATACTGCGTCTACATGGCCGTTAAGAAGTACTTTGAGGGCGAGTCGCGCCACGATTGGCCGGCGGATGTCGCGCGCTACAACGAGCACCTGATTGACGACAAGCGTTTCCACGACGAGGCAGAGCTGCAGGCGTACATGCAGTACCGCTTTGACCTAGCCTGGTGCGAGCTCATGAACTACGCGCACAAGAAGGGCATCGAGGTCATCGGCGATATCCCGATGTATGTCTCGGACGATTCGGCCGATGCATGGAGCGAGCCCGAGAACTTCTGGCTGTCCGATACCGGTAAGGCGATTGAGATTTCTGGCGCGCCGCCCGACAACTTTGCACCCGAGGGCCAGGTGTGGGGCAACCCGACGTTCCGCTGGGACCACATGAAGCAGAACGGCTATAGCTGGTGGATGGATCGCCTACGTCGTGCGTTTTCGCTCTACGACCGCGTGCGCCTGGATCACTTCCTGGGCTTCCACAGCTACTTTAGCATTCCCGCGGGTAAGGCCTGCGCCGACGGGCGTTGGCTGGCAGGCCCGGGCAAGGACCTGTTCCAGACCGCCTATGACGAGCTGGGGCCGCTCAACTTTATCGCCGAGGACCTGGGCTACCTGACGCCCGGCGTTCGCGCCATGGCTTCGACTTGCGGCTTCCCCGGTATGGACGTACTGGAGTTTAGCGATTACGACGTTCGTTGCGGCGTGCACCCTACGTCCGGCAAGATCCTGTACACATCGACTCACGACACGTCGACGCTCGCGGGTTGGTGCACGCGTTCCTTTGCGGGCGGCGACGAGCCGAGCGGTGTTGAGGTGGCAGCCAAGCTGATAAGCGACGCGCTGACAAGCGACGCTCCCCTGGTGATGATGCCGCTGCAGGATGTCTTGGGGCTTGGCGACGATGCGCGCATGAACGTACCGGGCGTGGCCACGGGCAACTGGACCTGGCAGGCTGACGAGGCCGACGTTGCGGCCGCTGAGGGCAAAACCGCACAGCTCCTGCGCAACACGCATAGATTCTGGGGCGAAGCGTGATAAAACGCCCGATATAGGGTACAGTTACAGACGTTTGAATTTTTGCGGGCAGAGTAATCTGCCCGCTTTGTGCTGAAAAGGAAGTATTATGGCGCGCTACGATTACAAGTGCTCGAGCTGCGGCAACGTGTTTGAGGTTGAGCATCCCATGTCCGAGACTCCCGAGGTCGTGTGCCCGAGCTGCGGTGCCCCGGCGGCCAAGACGTTCTCGGCCAGCGGCATCAAGTTTGAGGGTAGTGGCTTCTACAACACCGACCAGCGAAGCGGCGGCTCCAGCACCAGCGCCACGAGTGGCTGCTGCGCCAACTGCCCGCACAGCCACTAGAAACCAATCAGCCCCGCGACCAACACCAATCGCGGGGCTGATTCTTTAGCTGCCCAGGTTTCCTTATGAGTTGCGGTGAAATAAGGACTTTTTAGCGGGTAGATGCCGCTATTCAATCCCTATTTCACCGCAACGTAGTAATTACTTGTGGACCAGCCTGGCGCAGAAGTGGCCGTCGTAGGAGTCGGCGTTTACCGGCACGCTTTGGAAGAGGCCTCGATCGTTCTGACGAACGGATACGAGCTTCTTGGCCTGATCGAACTCGGGAAGTTGCAGGATCTGCGCCTCGGAGAGCGGCTCCAGGCTAAAACCGGTGCCCTCGGGAGAGTTCAGGAAAGCGTCCACCACCTGCGTATTCTCCTCGTCGAAGACCGAGCATGTCGCATAGATAAGCTCGCCACCAGCAGCCACGCGCGCAGCGGCTTCCTTGAGCATCGTCAGCTGCAGCTTGGGCAGCTCAACCGTCACATCCTTTTCGGTCAGGCGCCACGGGATCTCGGGATGACGACGCATGGTTCCGGTGCCAGAGCACGGCGCATCGATAAAGACTGTGTCGAACTTAACCGGCTCGCCAAGCATGGCATCAAACGATGTGAGCACCTCATCAAGCTCGCAGGCATCACCCGAAACCGTACGAACGCCCTGAATACCGGCCTTATGCAGGCGAGCGAGATTCAGATCGCACTTGCGATCATGCAGATCGAGCGCCGTATGCTGACGCTCATAGCCCGCACGCTTGGCCTGGCACATCATCACATATGTCTTGGTACCGCGACCGGCTCCAATCTCAAGGCAGCTACCAGGGCGCGTGGCAGCTGTGGCGATAAGCTGGGCGTTAAGGTCCGAGGCCACGGCAGCAGCACGCTCAAATACGCCCGACGAAACCGTAACCTGAGCATCGACCGGAGCATGGCAGCCAGGGAAGACAGGCGCGACGAGCTGCGAGATATACGGATCGGGCTTAGTCGCAAAGGCGTTCTCATGCAGGGCCAGCGGTGCGGGGGCCAAATTGCCGGCAAAGTTAAGCGCACCCTCTGGCGTGTCAAACGACGCCATAATGCGAGCGCACAGCCAGCGCGGCAAGCCCATCAGGCGAGACAGACGAACCAAACGGCGCTCGGACTCATCCACATCGGACGCAGTAGCAAAGTCCTCAACATTGTCCGCAACCTTATGCAGTACAGCATTGGCCAAGCCAGCGGCGGACTTAGCACCACTGCGAACCAGCTCAACACCCTGACTCACGGCAACGCGGCCAGGCGTATGCAGATAGAGCATCTCGAAGGCCGAGATACGAAGCGCCATGCGAACACGCGGCGCAACCTTTTTGGGCTTATCAAGAAACTGATCGAGCAGCTCGTCCAAAATACCCTGCGTGGCGGCCACGCCCAGCGCCAAGCGGGCGGCAAAAGCGGAATCGCGCTGGTCAATAGCCTTGGCCGATGCGCGAGAGGACAGTACGTCGCGCGCATACATGCCGCGACGATCGGCCTCCATCAGCACATCGAGCGCAAGCTTGCGCGCGGGAGACAGCTTGCTCATGACAAAACACCCCAGATAAGATCGGCACCCTGCAGGCCAGCAGCCCAAGCAGAAGCAGTCATAGCACGCTTGCCATCAGGCTTAACCTCGAGCAGTTCAACCGAGCCATCAGAAAGGCCAAGGTAAACACGCTTGGCCTTAACGAGAACCTGACACTCGCCGAGCGACACATCAGCCGCCGCAGCATCGAGCACGCGCACGGTCTTACCGGCAATCACGCAACGAGCAGGCGCGGTATCGGACGAAGCCAGCACATGGCGCACGCAATCAAGCGCCGCCATCTGAGGATCCAGACGCATCTCCTGCTTAGAAATCTTGGCAGCATGAGTGACGAGCGACTCATCCTGTTCAGTCCACACAGCGGCGCCATCGGCAAGCGAAGGAAGCGTATCGGCAAGCAATTTGCCGCCAAGTTCAGCAAGCTCCATGGTCAGCGCCTCGGCATGCTTACCGGCAACCGACGTGGAGGCCTGAGCACAATAAGCCCCAGTATCCACGCCATGCCCGATGCGCATGATAGAAACGCCAGCAACCTCATCACCAGCAAGAATGGCACGCTGAATAGGAGCGGCGCCACGCCAACGAGGCAGCAAGGAAGCATGAACATTCACAATGCCGAGCGGTGCCATATGCAGCACGTCATCAGGCAAAATGCAGCCATAAGCAGCCACACAGAAAATGTCAGCGTGGGCAGCTTGGAGCGCCTCAACGACCTCAGGCGTCATACGATTAGCCTCAACAACCGGCAGGCCAAGCTCGAGTGCCTTGGCCTTAACAGGAGAAGGCTCAAGCTTCTTACCACGCCCACGAACAGCATCGGGACGAGTAACAACAAGCGCAATCTCGTTCCCAGCCGCAACAAGCGAAGTCAGCGAAGGCACAGCAAAATCAGGCGTACCCATAAACACAATACGCATAAAGGACGTCTCCCCTCAACCAAAGCCGAGACGGCTACAAATAACTGCGGAAAGCCAAG
>DBEWTI010000042.1:0-35896 GCA_048205975.1 Collinsella sp. | reverse complement strand
GCGGGGGTTAAGTTTGTCGCGAGTTCCGCACGCAAAGGAAAGCACTTAATGTGCTTTCCGTCTTGCGCAGGACTGTAGAGCAGCAAACTTAACCCCCGCCCTCAGCCCCGGAGACCCTCCCGGAGGGACCGAAAAATTTTTTCAAAAAAGTTGTTGCGCGCCGGACAGACTTCTGTGTATACTAATCCCCGCAGCGCACGCGAGCGGAAACAAACGCGAACGCCTGCCTGGGGAGTTAGCTCAGTTTGGTTAGAGCGCCGGCCTGTCACGTCGGAGGTCGCGGGTTCGAGCCCCGTACTTCCCGCCAACGCAATTAAAGCCACGTCTTCGGACGTGGCTTTTTGCGTTTAATAGGTCATTGTGTCGGAATAATCGCCCTGACGCTTCTTTGATCGGAATCCCCATGCCCTCGAGGCACAAGGAAAATCAAATAAGTATATCTGTCTAAACAAGAGGTTTGTTGCGCAACACCCGTTCAACGAGACAGGGGGTTAGATTATACTAAACTGCATTGTAGGCCGTATCTGATGTATTTCGCTCCAAGCGCGGCATTCAGTGGACATCCGATTTACCATTTGGATGTCCTAGCGGTCATTGGTGTCTCGACACAAGCTCGGCCCCGGAGCTCGTTCGGGCTGTTCGTATTCCTTGAAAGGGGAAAAATGGACATATCGAGGAAGACTGATTATGCCCTGCGCATGCTGGCGATGCTTGCCGAGGACCCGGAGCGGTTGCTTTCTGTTCGCACTGCTGCCGAAGAGGTCAATGTGCCGTATTCGTTTGCCCGCTCGATTCAGCACGGCTTGGTCCAGGCCGGAATAGTGGAGAGCCTGCGTGGAGTCCACGGCGGTATGCGCCTCAAAGTCAGCCCGGACGACGTTACTATCCGCCAGGTCGTCGAGGCCGTTCAGGGCCCCATGGTTATGAACGATTGCACGGCCCCCGACGGAGACTGTGCACGCATGGGCACGTGCTGCTATCATCCCCTGTGGGCTGGAGCCCAGGCGTTGATGCGCGATTACCTCGATTCCGTTTCGTTGGGCGATGTCGTCGCTCGCCGCCAGTTCCCGGCTGTCGATCCCAAATTCGCCGATCGCGATGCGTTTCCCGAGTACGCCACCTGTACGTGCGCTTGCCGGGAGGAATAGCGCCGCATAAGGAGCATAGCTATGATTCAGGACCCCTTTCGTTCGATGATTCGTGCGGAAGGGGTCCTGCGTTATCGCGACCTTCCGTGGCGCCGCACACGCGACCCCTATATCATCTGGCTCTCCGAGGTTATGTTGCAACAGACGCAGGTGCCGCGCGTGGAGACACGCATGCCCGCATGGCTCGATCGCTTTCCGACCGTGCAGGCACTTGCGCAGGCGGCGCCCTCGGATGTTTTGGATGCTTGGCAGGGCATGGGCTACAACCGACGCGCTCTGGCGCTTCACAGGGCCGCTCAGTGCGTTGTAGAGGACTGGGGTGGGGAGTTCCCACGCGAGACGCGCGACCTGGTTGCCCTGCCCGGTATTGGCCCCGCGACGGCGCAGGGCATCCGATCGTTCGCGTTCGATCTTCCGGGCGTGTACCTGGAGACCAACGTCCGAACGGTCTTTCTGCATCACTTCTTTCCCGATGTGCCGGCTGTTCCCGATCGCGAGCTGGTGCCACTGATTCAGGCTGCCTGTCCGGCTGCCCCCGGTGCGACGGCGGGGGAGATCGCGCCCTTTGCCGCGCCGCTCGACGATGCCGACACGCCGCGTGCCTGGTACTACGCGCTGCTGGATTATGGCGCGTATCTTAAGAAGACGCTGCCCAATCCGTCCAGGCGCTCGGCGGGTTATAGCCGCCAGTCCAAGTTTGAGGGCTCGCGCCGCCAAAAGCGCGCTCACATTGTGCGCATGCTGCTGGCCGCGCGCGATAAGCAGCTCGCGGGCATCACGCTTGCCGAAGCCGTAGCGGGCGTCAACGAAATGGAGGCGGCGGCAGGCCGCGAGCCGGTTGAGCGCGAGCTTGTCGCGGGTATCCTTGCCGATCTGGAGCGCGAGGGATTTTGTCGGGTTGAGGGCGATCGCTGGCTGAGCGTGTAGCCTGCGCAAATCTGAAGAACAGGATTGTAAGGTTTAGATTCTTGGCATGAGGGCATCCTAAAGATGAGGCCGCTCGAAGCCTACGAGCGGCATGCGTTGAAGGGAAGTACACCTATGGACTTTGAGAACTCCCAGACCAAGAAGAACCTCGAGACCGCTTTTGCCGGTGAGTCCCAGGCACACACCAAGTATCGCTATTATGCCTCCAAGGCCAAGAAGGATGGCTACGTTCAGATCTCGAATATCTTTACCGAGACGGCGGGCAACGAGTCCGAGCATGCCAAGCTATGGTTCAAGTATCTGCACGACGGCGCCGTCCCCGACACCCTGGACAATTTGCGTGATGCCGCTGCGGGCGAGAACTACGAGTGGACCACGATGTACGACGAGTTTGCCAAGACCGCCGAGGAGGAGGGCTTTGCCGAGATTGCCGAGAAGTTCCGTGGCGTCGGTGCTGTCGAGAAGGCTCACGAGGAGCGCTACAACAAGCTCGTCGAGCGCATTGAGTCGGGCGAGGTGTTTGAGCGCGAGGGCGTAAAGGTGTGGAAGTGCCTGAACTGCGGGCACCTGCATGTGGGTGCCGAGGCGCCCGAGGTGTGCCCGGTTTGTAACCACCCGAAGGCGTACTTTGAGGAGCAGGTGGTGAACTACTAGCGCTTGGCGCTGGCTGCTGCGGAGCGCAGGGCGGGGAAATACCTTTCCCTCTCGCTCACGGCTCCGCAGGGTCGCGTTGAGGGAAGGTAATCCGGCCCTCCCGGCCCGCCTTGGGTCGTCGCGTGCTCGCTACGGAAAAGCTGATAAGAAGTATGTGTGCCGCCCCGTTTGGGGCGGCACGTTTTGTATAGGGATTGGCTTGCGGCCGTTTGGTTGATGGTTTGGTTACTTGGTTGGCGGGGTTTGCTCTGGGTTGGGGCGGCGCCGTTGTTTAGGGGGTACACTGGGTAGCGGCGTTTTGGTTTACTGCCTGATATGGGGTGTTGTTGTATGGGTAAGAAGTCTCGGGCTCGGCTTGCTGCTGCGGGGACTCGTAGGGATCCGGAGCGTCGGGTTGTTGAGGGCGGCGACGCCAAGCGTGCCGATAAGGAGAAGAAGGTTGGGACGCATGCTCATCCTGAGTGGGCTCCTCACCTCAATACGGCTAGCGAGGATATGACTGCCAGACTGTTTACTTTGGTCGAGGTCATCTTGGGCGTGGTGCCTGTGGTGGTCATTGGCTTGTTCTTGGCTTCGAAGGATGCAACGAGCGTCGATAAGCTCACTGAGGTCTTTTCGCAGGATCCTTCGATGGTGGTTACGTTTATCTCTGCGTGCCTGCAGCCGTTTGTGGCGTACATGCTGTACATGGTCTATCGCAAGTACTGCGAGGGCGATGCGGGTTTTGTCGCCGGCAACCTGATCGGTCTTTTGTGCTCCGAGATCTTGCTGCTCAATATTCCGGGTGTCATAGGTATGGGCATCTTGCTGTGGCGCGTGTGGCGCAATGTCGCTCCGCACTTCGAGAGCTGGCTGTTTGAGCGTCGCGCAATGGGCGTGCTAGTCGACATCGCGGGCTCACTCGTGATCCTAGTCCTGGCGTTTATGTGTGCCACCGCCGCCCGCGGTCTCGCGGGCATGTAGCCTACCTTCACCGACTGCGGAGCGTGGGGTCGTTGCGCGCTCGGTACTGAAAAGCTGATTTTAAGTTTGTGTGCCGCCCCTTTTGGGGCGGCACGTTTTTGTGTGTGGGGTCCCTGTCTTCACAATTTTCGTCAAGCTTTTGGTTAGATTTTGGTCAGTTGGCGTAAGGGTGGAAGGCCAAAAGATTGCTGGCGAAAAAAGCTCAGAGAAAGTGCTGGTAGGGGAGTTGTTGAGCTTTTCGACAGCTTTTGAGCAAAAGAAACTTTGTGGCTATTGCCGGCGATTGCGTTGTCGCGGTCATGGCGGTGCGGGATGCTGGTCGTAAGCGTCGAATGCTCCGATTTTGGAGGCCAGCATGGATCTGTTTCTTGAGACTCCGCAGCAACAAGCTGAGCGCATGCTGCGTCAGCAACAACGACTCATGGAGATGCAAATGCAGGGGGCGGCAGCCCAGCCCTTTGCGCAAAATGTCGTGCCCGCTGCTGTACCTGCAGCTGTGCCCGGGTGTGAATCGGCGCCAGAGGCCTATTCCGTACAGCAAGATTCATATGCGCAGGAGCTCGCGTTCGACAAACGCCGCGCGCGCCGCCGCCGTTTGGGCCAGCGCCTGCGCACATTGGCGATGATCGTGCTCATCCCGCTGGGGCTTGCGGCCATCTTTCTGGCGTCGTATGCCCTCACGTGCATCCTCAACGGCGCATCGCCCAACGAGGTGCTCCAGCATCTGTCAGCCCTCGGCCAGCGCCTAGGTGACGTCATAACAACCATCCGCGCCGGCTGGGAGAGCTAGCGTTTGTCGCATTAGGACTTCTAGGGTGTAGGGATTATCGCCACGAGTAAAATTCTTGCATCCCGTGGGTCCTGTCGTGCGATTGATAGTATTATCGAAGATGAATAATAATAGGATTTGCTATGTATAAGCATGATTTAGAGCAGACTCTTTTGGGCATTGACGAAGAGGCAGAGCTGGAAATAGGTCCAAGAGACGATAGGCCGAGCGTTGTATTGGTGGGAGGAAGCGCCTTCATGCTAAACGATGTGACGAATCGGTCGGTTACACATGACATTGATGTGTTTGAGGCAGACAGGTGCCTCCGCGAGATCATAGCTCGATACCCCGAGGTGAATGGTATGGCGGTGGCATATTGTGATCAGATGCCATTCAATTACGAAGATCGTTTGATTCCCTTGGATATTGGGGCGCGTTTTATCAGGTACTTTACGCCATCCTTGGAGGACCTGGCGGTGATGAAGCTCTATGCCTACCGTCCGAACGACATCGTCGATCTTCATAGTCAGGCATTCGTCGATCGACTTGATTGGGGGCTGCTCGAACGGCTTATATTCGACGAGGGGGAGGCACTGGCGTCGTCGCCTTCGGAGCGGAGTTATCAAGAGATGGTCTGCGCATACAGGCAATACAAAAAGGAGGTGCTCGGTTGAATCTGACCTTTGAGGGATTCTTAAAAGGCTATTGCCGAGAGCTATCCGGACAGCAGTCACTGAGTTTTAGAAAGCTGGTTGAGCAGGCGACGACGGTTGCGCCGCGCGTGGCGGAGCCTCTGTTTTTGCTCGCTTTAGCGCAAGGAAAAGCCGAATACGTTCTGGGTTTATCCGAGGGCTCGTGGATGGAAGAGGATTACCGAGGCGTTTTGTCCTTGTACGATCAAGCGGGTAGCATGGCGTCTCTATGCGCCAAAAGTGAGTTCCCTAACCGTTATGCCAACGTTTGGCGTGCGTATAGAGCGGTAAAGGAAAAGCCAGTGGCGGACAGAAGGATCAACGCCCTGATGCGAAAAAGAACATTGGGAGCGCTAGGGAAGTCGGACGTAACGCGCTACGGTCTCTGCCGCGATTTGAATCTGAATAAGGGAAACGTGTACGCATACTTAGCCGGTGATGACTCGAAGGTGAGCAGGAAGACAGCGCGCCGCATTATGGAATATGCGGAGGAGAGAAGCGCCCAAGAAGGGGCCGAGCGCCCGGTGCGTGTGGCGGGGTAAGATTGATCGCGGTTTTGATTGATAATCGATTGGGTTTGTTGGGCGGAGTCTATGTCTGCTATTGATATTGCGCTTGTTGTGATCGCCTTGGTGGCGGTGGGGGTTGCTGTGGCTTGCGCCCTCCAGCTCAAGAGCCTGCGTGCCGAGCTGCGGGAGCGTGGCGACAGTAGCGCGGAAACGCTGACGGCGCTCGAGCAGGCCAACAGCACGCTCGACACCCTGAACGTTGCGTTGGCCGAAACCCGCCGCACGGCAAATGCCATCGCGCAGCAGCAGACGACCGACGCCGCCGTAGAGCAGCAGCGCTACCTGACCATTGCGCGCGAGTTCTCGCAGGCCGGCGACCGTATGGATGACCTGCGCCGCGAGACGGCCCAACAGCTTGGCGCCAACCGCGAAGGCATCGAGCACCGCCTGGACAAGGTGCGCGAGACGGTCGATGCTCAGCTGGGCGCCATCCGCAAAGACAACAACGTGCAGCTCGACCAAATGCGTGCGACGGTGGACGAGAAGCTCTCTCGCACGCTCAACGACCGACTGTCGGCATCGTTTAAGCAGGTGAGCGACCAGCTCGAGGCCGTGTACAAGGGCCTGGGCGACATGCAGTCTATCGCCACCGGCGTGGGCGACCTTAAGCGCGTGCTGGGCAATGTCAAGGCGCGTGGCATTTTGGGCGAGGTGCAGCTGGGTGCAATCCTGGCGGACATCCTCACGCCCGACCAGTATCTGGAAAACGTTGCCACCAAGCCTGGCGCCTCGGAGCGCGTTGAGTTTGCTGTCAGGCTGCCGGTGGACGAGGGCGACCCCGTGCTGCTGCCGATTGACTCCAAGTTTCCGGGCGACGCGTACGAGCATCTGCTCGACGCCCAGGAGTCTGGTGACGCTGAGGCCGTCGCCGCAGCGCGCAAGACGCTCGATATGATGGTGAAACGCGAGGCCAAGGACATCTGCGAAAAGTACCTGAGTGTGCCGGCAACGACCAACTTTGGCATCATGTTCGTGCCATTTGAGGGGCTGTACGCCGAGATCGTCAGTCGCCCCGGGCTTATCGAGATCCTGGGCCGCGACTATCACGTCAACGTAGCCGGTCCCAGCACCATGGCCGCCATTCTCAACAGCCTGCAGATGAGCTACCAGACGTTTAGGCTGCAAAAACGTACCGACGACGTACTGCGCGTGCTCTCCGCCGTCAAGGCCGAGCTGCCGCGCTATCAGGCGGCGCTGCGCCGCGCCCAGCAGCAGATCGAGACCGCGGGCAAAACGGTTGAGGGCATCATCACCACGCGCACCAACGTCATGGAGCGCAAGCTCAAGGACATCGACGCGCTGGAAGATGCCGACCAAGCCGATGAGATCTTGGGACTCACTCCCGCGGGCCTTCCCACAGACCAAGAAGACGAGGGCTAATTGCAACAAGACGGTGGGGCGCCGGCGTAAACGCGGGTGCCCCACCGCTTTTAGCATCGCACTCGCCTAGAGTGCACTTCAATGTGCAACAATGGCGTTTCGCCCTATCAGATGCGAAAGGAAGCCCATGCCTCAGAGAAGCACCAGCCCGCTCAGTCGCTCCACCGTGCGCCGCACGCTGCAGCGGTTTTGGGGTGTGACGCGCACGCAGCCGCTGATTGTCTTTCTCTCGGTGTTCTCGTCGGCGGGTTACATCTTTTTGCTCACGTTTGCCAATACCTATGTGGTGGCCCTCATCGTCGACCGCGTCCAGGCCGGCCCCGTGGCGGGCGATCAAGTATTCGAGGTCTTCGGCCCCTATATCCTGGCGCTCGTACTCGTTAACCTGGTGGGTCAGATCCTCTCCAAGTTACAGGACTACACCGTCTACAAGCTCGAGATCGCAGGCAACTATCACCTGGCGCGTCTGTGCTTCGACACGCTCTCCAACCAATCCATGACATTCCATACCAGCCGCTTTGGCGGATCGCTTGTGAGCCAGACAAGCCGTTTTATGAGCGGCTACACGGGTCTGGTCGACGTGACGGTGTATTCGCTCATCCCTACCATCACCTCGGTCATCTGCACCGTGGCCGCACTCGCCCCGGTGGTACCGACGTTTACCGTGATCCTGGTGGGCATCATGGCCGTCTACATCGCGTTTGTCTGGCTTATGTACAAGCGCATCATGCCGCTTTCGGCCGCGACGTCCGCCGCGCAGAACAAGCTCTCGGGCGTGCTCTCCGACGCGGTCACGAACATCTTGGCCGTCAAGACCTGCGGACGCGAGGACTTTGAACGCGATCTGTTCGACGCCGCCGATCGTGCCGCGCGCGACGCCGAGACGGTCTCGATGCACGCCATGATGCAGCGCAACTTTACGACCTCGGGCCTTATCGTCATCACCATGGCCGTGGTGAGTGTGTTCGTGGCGGGCGGCAACGCGTGGTTTGGCATCTCGGCCGGCTCGCTCGTCATGATCTTTACCTATACGTACAACCTCACCATGCGCCTGAACTACGTGAGCTCCATGATGCAGCGCATCAACCGCGCGCTGGGCGATGCGGCCGAGATGACGCGCGTGCTGGACGAGCCACGTTTGGTGGCAGACGACCCGGACGCCCCTGAGCTCAAAGTAACCGAGGGCGCGATTGATTTTGAGCACCTGAGCTTTGCGTACCGTGACGCTGCGGCGGGCGAGAACGTGTTCGATGACCTGACGCTTCATGTGGCGGCGGGCCAGCGCGTGGGCCTGGTGGGCATATCGGGCTCGGGTAAGACGACGCTTACCAAGCTGCTGCTGCGCCTGGACGATGTTCAGGGCGGCCGCGTGCTCGTGGACGGTCAGGATGTCTCGCGCTGCACGCAGCAAAGCCTGCGCCGCCAGGTTGCCTACGTGCCGCAGGAGGCACTGCTGTTCCACCGCTCCATTCGCGAAAACATTGCCTACGGTCGTCCCAACGCCACTGATGAGCAGATTCGCGAGGCCGCGCGCCTGGCCAATGCCCTGGAGTTTATCGACCGATTGCCCCGTGGCTTTGACACCATGGTGGGTGAGCGCGGCGTCAAGCTTTCGGGTGGTCAGCGCCAGCGCGTGGCTATCGCCCGCGCCATCCTAACCGACGCGCCGATTCTAGTGCTCGACGAGGCGACCTCTGCCCTGGACAGCGAGTCCGAGGCGCTGGTGCAGGAGGCGCTCGAAAACCTGATGCGTGGACGTACCTCCATTGTGGTGGCGCACCGCCTGTCCACCGTGGCGACGCTCGACCGCATTGTGGTGCTGGCCGATGGTGAGATTGTCGAGGACGGCACGCATACGCAGCTCGTCGAGGCGGGTGGCGAGTACGCGAGCCTGTGGAGCCGTCAGACCGGCGCATTCTTGGAGGCGTAAGCGTCTCGGACGTGGGACAATTGTGTCCATAAGTTTATTGTGCCGTTGAGCCGAGGAGTCGTTATGCCACGCGAGACCAATGCCGCCAAGCGCGAGCGCGCCATCGAGGTGTGTGAGCGCCTCAACCGTCGCTATGGCCCGGTCGAGTGCTTTTTGGACCACGAGAATCCCTTCCGCCTGCTGATCGCGGTGCTGCTCTCGGCGCAAACGACCGATGCGCAGGTCAACAAGGTGACGCCGCGGCTGTTTGCCAAGTGGCCCACGCCCGAGGCCATGGCCGGGGCAAGCGTGGCGGATGTGGCGGACACCATTAAGTCACTCGGCTTTTATAAGAGTAAGGCCAAGCATGCCGTGGAGGCCGCGCAGATGATCGTTGCCGACTACGGCGGCGAGGTGCCGGCCGACATGAAGGAGCTTGTAAAGCTGCCGGGCGTGGGACGCAAGACGGCGAACATCGTGCTCAACGTGGGGTATGGCATCGTGGAGGGCATTGCGGTGGACACGCACGTCAACCGCATTGCACACCGCCTGATGTTGAGTCCCAAGACGCATGCCAAGGAGCCGCTCAAGACCGAGCAGGATCTGCTCAAGATTTTGCCGCACGAGTATTGGGAGTCGGTCAACCATCAGTGGATTACCTTCGGTCGCGAGATCTGCGACGCCCGCAAACCCAAGTGCGGCGAGTGTCCGCTGGCAGATTTGTGCCCCAGCGTGCGCGTGACGGGGTAGGGCGGAACGCATCTTCGTCTGGCGTTTTTTGCGGGGCCGGGTTTGCCCTTGAGCCGGAGTTCTCTCCATGCGCTACCATGACAGACAATGTATTTAACGTACGACCCGCCGAGCTTGCCCCGGCGGGCTTTTGGCGTTGCGATGCCGGAGGAACAGCATGCTCATTCACCGTATAGCCGCGCAGCTCTACACTGCCGAGGCGCTGCAGACCGTCGAGGCCGGGCTCGATTCTGGCGAGGACGTGACGCTGGCCGTGTCTCAGTCGGGTCGCACGCTTATGGCCGCCGCCCAGTTTGCGCGCCGTCCGCGCCCCACGGTCTACATTGTGAGCGGCGAGGACGCGGCCGATCGTGCCGCCCGCAGCCTTGCCGCCTATGTGGGGCTGGCGCACGTGTGCCGCTTCCCCGAGCGCAAGGACTATCCGTGGCGCGAGCAGGCGCCCGACGATGCCGTGGTGGCGCAGCGCTGCGAGGCCCTGGGACGCATCGTGCGCGGCGACAACTGCATTATGGTTGCCTCGGCCCGCGCGCTGCTGCGCTGCGTGCCGCCGGTCGAGAGCCGCTACTGGGAGTCGACAACCTTTGCGGTGGGCGAGGAGATTCCTTTTGACGAGGTGCCGCAGCGCCTGGTGGGCATGGGCTACACCAATGCCGGCGCCGCCGACGCGCCCGGTCTGTTCCGCGTACACGGCGACACCGTCGAGGTGTTCCCTGCACAGGAAAAGGCGCCCGTGCGCATTGAGTTTTTCGGCGACGAGATTGACCGCATCCGCCGCATGGTGAGCTCAACGGGCCAGACCATCGGCAACGAGGACAGTATCGAGATCTTCCCCTGTCGCGAGCTCGCACTCACCGACGACGCCGTCCACAACATGCATGTGGCGCTCTACCGCGCCAGCCAGGATGACAGCAAGTTGGCGGCGCTGCTCGAGATGGTGGATGCGCGCATCGTCACGCCTGAGCTCGACCGCTTTTTGCCGGTGATGTACGGCCAGACCGTGAGCCCGCTGGCGCACGTGAGCGGCAAGGCGCTCGTGGTGCTGTCCGAGCCGCGCTCGCTGTTCGATGACTGCCTGCGCGCTTACGAGGATATCGAGGCGCGCGCCGGCGAGGCGGGGATTGACCGCTTGGACGGCCTGTACGTGCGCGCCCAGCAGCTCGACTTTGGTGCCCAGCAGCGCCTTAACTACGTGAGCTTGATTCGTGCCGGCGGTGCGGTGACGGCAGAGCTCAAGATTGAGCAGCCGGCCATCGCGGGCTCGGACAATCGCTTTATGACGCGCATTCAGGAAGTCGTGGGCAAGCGCTATGCCTGCGTGTTTGCCATCCCCGACCGCGGTGCGCGCGAGTCGATGGAGCTCACCTTTGGCGATGAGGGCATTACCTTTGAGGAGTCGTTGACGGCCGCTCCCGAAAACGCTGGCGCTATCGGCGACCGCGTGCGCGTGGCGACGGCGGATTCTGCCGACCGTGCTGTCCGCCAGGATGCTCATGCTGCAA
Organism: Collinsella sp.; assembly: GCA_048205975.1. GTDB lineage: Bacteria > Actinomycetota > Coriobacteriia > Coriobacteriales > Coriobacteriaceae > Collinsella. Next base: position 24,636 of record DBEWTI010000042.1, on the reverse strand, counting down.
TTCGCGAGCGTAAGGCCGACGCGCTCAACGCCCGCTCGCTCGAGGCGGGCGCCGCGCAGGCTGCCGCCGGCGCCGCCGTGCCCACCATCTCGCGCGGACGCGTGACCTTTGTCGATGCCGCCCTGCCGCAGGGCGTGGTGGTGCCCGATGCCAACCTGGCCGTGTTCTCGATCGCCGACCTCAACGCCCGCATGGACGCCAACCGCGCGCGCAGCCGCCGCAAGGTGGACATTACGCAGATCACGTTCCCGTTTAAGCCGGGCGACTACGTGGTGCACGCCACTCACGGCATCGCGCTCTTTAGCGAGATCGCGCGCCAGGAAGTGGGCGGCAAGGAGCGCGACTACTTTTTGCTGGAATATGCCGACGGCGACAAGCTCTACGTGCCACTCGAGCAGGTCGACCGCATCACACGCTATGTTGGCCCCGACGGCGATAAGCCGCGCCTGACCAGGCTCAACACCGCCGACTGGACGCGTGCCACCAACAAGGCGCGCAAGAACGCCAAAAAGCTGGCGTTCGACCTGGTCGATCTGTATACGCGCCGCTCGTCGATTACCGGTATCGCCTGCCCGCCCGATACGCCCGAGCAGATTGAGATGGAGGAGAGCTTCCCTTACGACGAGACGCGCGATCAGCTGGAGGCTATCGCTGACATTAAGGCCGACATGGAGGCGCCCAAGCCCATGGACCGCCTGCTGTGCGGCGACGTGGGCTTTGGCAAGACCGAGGTCGCCCTGCGTGCGGCGTTTAAGTGCGTGGACTCCGGCCGTCAGGTCATGGTGCTTTGCCCCACGACCATTCTGGCCCAGCAGCACTACGAGACGTTCTTTGAACGCTTTGCCCCGTTTGGCCTCGAGGTCGAGGTGCTCAGCCGCTTCCGCACGCCGGCGCAGCAAAAGCGCGCGCTCAAGGCGTTTGCCGAGGGCACGATCGACGTGCTCATCGGCACGCATCGTCTGCTTTCGGCCGATGTGAACCCCAAGAACCTGGGCCTGGTGATCATTGACGAGGAGCAGCGCTTTGGCGTGCAGCACAAGGAGCAGCTCAAGAACCTGCGTGAGCAGATTGACGTGCTCACGCTTTCGGCGACGCCCATCCCGCGTACCATGCAGATGGCTACGAGTGGCGTGCGCGACATGAGTCTGATCACTACGCCGCCGACCGGACGCCGCCCCGTGATCGTGCACGTGGGGGAGTACGACCCCGACTTGGTGAGCGCGGCGATTCGCCTGGAGGTGGGCCGCGGCGGCCAGGTGTACTACGTGTCCAACCGCGTCAAGACCATCGACGACGCCGTGGCGCGCGTGCACGAGGCCGCGCCCGAGGCACGCGTGGGCGTGGCGCACGGCAAGATGAGCCCGCGCGAGGTCGAGGACGTGATGATTGAGTTCGCGACCAAAAAGATCGACGTGCTCATCGCCACGACCATCGTGGAGAGCGGCATCGACAACGCGACCGCCAACACGCTCATCATTGAGGACTCGCAGCGCCTGGGTCTGGCACAGCTCTACCAGCTCAAGGGCCGTGTGGGTCGCTCTGCCACGCAGGCCTACGCGTACTTTATGTTCCCGGGCGAGTTGCCGCTCACCGAGGAGGCGACGGCGCGCCTGACCGCGCTTTCCGAGTTCCAAGACCTGGGCAGCGGCATGCGCATTGCCATGCGCGACCTGGAGATCCGCGGCGCCGGTTCGCTCATGGGCGCCGAGCAGCACGGCAACCTGTCGAGCGTGGGCTTTGACCTGTTTACGCAGATGCTGGGACAGGCCGTGGCCGAGGCACGCGGCGATGACGATGCCGGCGTGGAAGCGGCGAGCGTGGGCATCAACCTGCCGGCTGATTATTTCTTGTCCGAGGAGTACCTGCCGGCGGTGGATCAGCGCGTGCTCGTGTACCGTAAGCTCGCAGCGGCCGAGGACCTGGAGAGCATCGATGAGGTTCAGGAGGAGACCGAGGCCGCGCATGGCGAGCTGCCGTTGGCGGGACTCAACCTGTTCAATCGCGCGCGCATCCGCATTCGCGGCGAGCGCCTGGGGCTCGAGAGTGTCACGCTCAGCGGCGGTCGCATCACGTTTTTGGGCGTCGACGTGCCCAAGAAGGTGGCATTTGAGCTTAAGACCCGCTATGGCGCGGTGAACTTCCCCAAGAGTCGCAAACTGTCGGTGCCCTACAAGGCGGGCGCCGGTGCGGGCAGTGGCCTGGGTCGCGGCCTCGACGCCAACGACGGCACCGGCCCCGTGGCGGCGGCGCTCATGCTGCTGCAACAGCTGGGTGCTAGTGATGATGACTAGCGAGTCGATACTGCAAACACCCCATTTGGGCACTCTGGTTCCATCGAAAGGAAAGCATGTTCGGATACATCTATAAGAAAGATGCCGCCATGATCGCGATTGTCCTGTGCCTTTGTCTGTGCGTGGGCAGCTTCTTCGATTATCAGATCTCGAGCGCGCTGTTCAACATCGGCAGCATGTACGGCCGCTTTATCGAGGCCGCCGGCGAGCTGCCGTTCGAGCTGACGGCAAGCGTCGCAGGCGTCATGCTCGTGCGCGCGGTGCGTCCCGACTCCAGGGGGAGCAAATGGCTCGCCGTGCTCGGCATCCTCGTCAACGTTGGCCTGGCCGGCTACGAGATCGTCTCGTCCCTAAAGGTTGGCGGCAAACTCATCGCGGTTCAGCTGGTACTGACGTTTGTGCTGGTCATCGCTGCCAACCTTATCGTCTGTCGCCTCACGCGCGCGACCGAGCCCGACGAGCTCACACGCTGGGCGCTCATGGTGCTTGCCGTGTGGGTCGCTCAGGCCATTATCCTCAACGTGATCGTCAAGCCGCTGTGGTCGCGCCCGCGCATGCGCGTGATCGAGGTCACGCCGGGGCTCAATTTTCAGCCGTGGTGGGTAATCGGCAATCCCGACAAGTGGACCTATATCGCCGCCGGCGTGATCAAGGACGGGTTCAAGTCGTTCGCGAGCGGGCACACCGCGCATGCGGCGATCGGCCTTATGCTCGCCGGGCTTCCCGCGGCAGCCTTTAAGGAAAAGCCCCCGCGCCGTCGCGTGGTCTTTTGGGCGGCGGCTGTGGTTGCGGCGCTTGTCGCCTTTGGTCGTATCGTGATCGGAGCGCACTTTTTGAGCGACGTGAGCTGCGGCTTTGCCCTGGTGCTGGCGCTTGAGTGCCTTGCCGCGCGCATTGCCTATCCCAACGGCGTACAATAGCCCCGTTTGAATCATCGGGCCCGTGCCCGGCTAGAGAGGATTGCCATGCTCGCGTTTAACAACGACTATTCCCACGGCGCACATCCGGCAGTGCTGCAGGCGCTCGTCGACACCAACATGGAGCCGCAGCCCGGCTACGGTACCGATGCGCACACCGAGCGTGCCAAGCAGCTTATCCGCGAGGCCTGTCAGGCCCCCGATGCCGACGTGTTTTTTCTGGTGGGCGGCACGCAGACCAACGCGACGGTGATTGACATGCTGCTCGCGCCGTACGAGGGCGTGGTTGCCGCCGAGACCGGCCACGTTGCCTGCCACGAGGCGGGCGCCATCGAGTTTGGCGGCCACAAGGTGCTCACCATCCCCGGCTACGAGGGCAAGATGCACGCCGAGGATCTCGAAAACTACATCCAAGTGTTCTACGAAAACGAGAGCTGTGAGCACATGGTGTTTCCGGGTGCCGTGTATGTGAGCCTGTCGACCGAGTACGGCACGCTGTACTCCGCCGCTGAGCTCGCGGCGATTCATGCGGTGTGCCAGAAGCGCGAGATTCCGCTGTTTGTGGACGGCGCTCGCCTGGCCTATGCGCTGGCGGCCGATGAGTGCGACATTACCCTGCCCGAGCTGGCGCAGCTGTGCGACGTGTTCTACATCGGCGGCACCAAGTGCGGTGCGCTTTGCGGCGAGGCCGTGGTGTTTTGCGGCATGCACGCCCCGGCGCATCCCATTCCGCGCATTAAGCAGCACGGCGCGCTGCTGGCCAAGGGCCGCCTGACGGGTGTGCAGTTTGAGGCGCTCTTTACCGATGGCCTGTATTTTGAGATTGGTCGCCAGGCGATTGAGACCGCTCAGGCGCTTCGTCGCGTGCTGCACGAGCGCGGCTACGAGTTTTTCTTGGAGACGCCCACGAACCAGCAGTTTGTGATTCTGCCCAACGAGGACATGGCCCGCATTCGCGAGCACGCCTCGATTGAGTACTGGGAAAAGTACGACGAGACCCGCACCGTGGTGCGTTTTTGCACCAGCTGGGCCACGACGCAGGAGGACATCGACGCGCTGGCGGCTGTCCTGTAGCTTGATGTTATGACGAGGGGCCGCCTTGCGCCTGGGTTTGGCGCAAGGCGGCCTTTGCTTTTGAGGGGGAAGGGCTGTATGACCGCGATGTCCGAGCCTACGATTCGCCTGGCGACGCCCGATGATGCGCCGGCGTTGCTTGCCATCTATGAGCCATATGTGCGCCAGACGGCGATTACCTGCGAATACGAGGTGCCGAGCGTTGAGGAGTTCGCCGGGCGCATCGAGCGTACGCTCAAGCGCTATCCGTATCTGGTGATGGAGTTGGACGGGCGCCCGGTGGGTTATGCCTATGTGAGTCCGCTCAACAGCCGCGAGGCATACGACTGGTCGGTCGAGACGTCGATCTACCTGGCGCGCGACGTGCGTCACGGCGGGCTGGGCCGCAAACTGCACGATACACTCAAGCAGTGCCTGGTCGCGATGGGCATCACCAACATGTGCGCGCTCATTGCCGTGCCGCACGATAAGGACGACGAGTACCTGACGCACAACAGCCAGGACTTCCATGCTCATATGGGGTATCGCCTGGTGGGCGCTTTTGACCGCTGCGCCCAAAAGTTCGGCCGCTGGTACGACATGTGCTGGATGGAGCTGGTTCTAGCCGAGCGCATTCCCAACCAACCCAAACCAACCTGGTTCCCCGACCTCCTCAAACCTACCATTTAGGGACAGGTTTATTTTGGCAGGTTAGCCGATGGGCTCGGTGTATTTGGCGCGGTCGGTGCGCTGGATGCGCTTGGAGACATGGAGCGGGCGGCCGTCGGTGTCGTAGACGTAGTCGGTGATTAGGATCAGCGCCTGCCCGCGCTCGACGTTGAGTAAAAACGCCTCGTTTTGCGAGGCATAGCACACCTCAAAGGTCTTATGCCCCTGCGCCGGTGCGCGATGGAACTCCTGTCGCAGCGTGGCGTAGAGCGAACCGTTGATATCGCGATCGATGAGCGACCCAAAGCTTGGCGGCAGGTAGGTGGTCTCCAGACACAGCGGCGCGTCGTCCAGGTAGCGCAGGCGGACAAGTTTGACGAGCTTGCTGCCCATGGCGGCGTCAAAGAACTTAGCTATGCTGCCGGCCGCCTTGGCAAAGCCCGAGTCCACGGTGCGCGTGGTGGGCTTCATGCCCTGACCCTGGACCTGTGCCGTATAGCTCGAAAACACCAGGTTGTTCTCGTGGAGCGCGGGCGTGTCGGCCACAAAGGCGCCACGCCCGCGCTCGGTGCGCACCAGGCCCTCATCAACGAGCACCTTAAGGGCGTGGCGCACGGTGCTGCGCGACAGGCCTGATTCGCCCATGAGCTCCATCTCGGACGGCAGCTTGTCTCCACGGGCGTAGGTGCCGGCGGCGATGCGGTCGCGCAGCATGCCCGCCAAGCGCTCGTATTGGGCCAGTTTCTTTTTAGACGAAGCGTTCATGCGATCAACCTGTATCTAACTTGTATGCTTTCCTAATCAAGCATGTATCCAATACAACAATAAAACTGCTGGTAACGAGTTATCGAAAACCGCATCAGCAAAATTTCTAAGACAAATATAGCATACAACTAGTCGACATCGCTAAAACATGTATGTAACTTGTATGCCATCGACAGCATCAAACGAGAAGAAAGGCTGATGCACGATGACTACTCAGGAACAGGTTAAGGACGTCGTCTCCCAGGTTTTGGCTGACAAGGCAGACAAGGGCGGCATCAAGCGCGTCGTGTGGATTGGCGCCGGCGGATCCAACGGCGGCAACTATCCTGCTCAGTACTTTATGGAGCACGAGGCCACGCAGGTCGTGAGCTCCAGCTACACCAGCAACGAGTTCGTGCACGCCACCCCGGCCTACGTCAACGAGAACACCCTGGCCGTCGTCGTGTCCATGCGCGGCACCAAGGAGACCATCGTCGCCGCCCAGGTCGCCAAGGACCACGGCGCCAGCACCATCGCCATCTATGTTGACGAGTCCGGCCTCACCGAGGTCTGCGACTACAAGATCCAGTACGACAGCCTAGCCATCGACGAGTCCTGCATGGGCCGCACCAACTCCGCCGTCGTGACCATGATTGCCATGGAGCTCACGCAGCAGACCGAGGGCTATGCTGAGTACGAGACCGCCATGGCCGCCTTCGACCTGATTGATCCCATCTATCGCAAGGCCTTCGAGTACACCCGTCCGCTCGCTGCCAAGTGGGCCGAGCAGAACGCCGACAAGCCCTGCATCAACGTGATGGCTCAGGGTCCGCTCTTTGGTGCCGCCTACGTCTTTAGCATCTGCAACGTGCAGGAGATGCTGCAGATCGACTCCTGTACCATCAACACTTGCGACTTCTTCCATGGTCCTTTCGAGATCCTGGACAAGCGCACCTCGCTGTTCCAGCTCATCAGCGTTGGCCGCAGCCGCTGCAACGACGAGCGCGGCATCCGCTTCGTCAACCAGTACGGTGGCGAGCGCGTCTATCAGCTCGACGCCAAGGAGCTCGGCCTCAACGACATCAAGGACAGCGTGAGCGAATACTTCAACCACCTGATCTTTGCGCCGATTCTCAACAACGTGTACATGCGCGCGCTCTCTGCCGTCACCCACAAGGACTACATGACGCGCCGCTACATGTGGAAGCTGGACTATTAAGGGATAGAGCGGCCTAACAGCTCGATGTCCTCATAAGTTGCGGTGGAATAGTTCCTATTTGGGGGCTTGAAGCCTCTATTTAGGAACCATTTCACCGCAACCGCCAAGTAATCCGCTGGGGACGGAGGAAAACGGATTACTTTTCCGCTCACCGATTTGTGTCTTGAAAAATGTAGATAACGACTATAACGTAGTATGAAACATATTGGAAACAATATCGAGGGGGCTGCGTTGAAGAAAAGCAATCTGGGCTATGTGCTGGTGCTGATTGCTGCGCTTATGTGGGGCAGCATCGGAATCTTTGTAAACGGCATCTCGGCCATGGGTGTTTCGTCTCAGAGCATGGCGGCCTTTCGCCTGTTGTCGGGTGCCGTCTTAATGGCTCCGGTCTTGGCATTTATGGGTTGCCAGGGAGGTGCTCGTGAGGGAAAAGTCTCGGGTCCCCTGGCTCTGTTCAAGGCAAGTCCTAAAGAGCTTGTTCCCTGCGCGCTTGTCGGTATAGTCGGTTTAGCCGTCGCCAACACCTGCTATTACGAGTGCATGGGCGAGGTGGGCATGTCCACGGCCTCGGTGCTGCTCTATACCTCGCCGGTGTTTGGCGTCATGCTCGGCCGCGTGCTTTATCGCGAGGGCGTGACCCCCAATAAGCTCGTCGCCATCATCTTTAACATTGTGGGTTGCGTGCTCGCGGTGACGAGCGGCGACCTGTCCGGTTTCCATTTCTCGACTTGGGGCGTCGCGTCGGGTGTGATCGCCGGACTTTGCGGTGCGCTGCTGGCGGTGTTTAGCCGCATGGCCACCAAGACGCTGCATCCGCTGGCGGTGACGTTTTGGGGCTTTGTCTTTGGCGGATGCTTTATGGCAGTGCTTTCGGCTCCGTGGTCCGATGTAGCCGCGGCAATGTCCCCGCAGCTCATTCTGCTGTTCGCGGGCTTTGGCTTTATTCCGACGGCTCTTGCGTACATCTTCTATATGCAGGGCCTTTCGATGGATCTTGAGACGTCGAAGGTGCCGGTCGTGGCTTCGTTCGAAACCGTGGCGACCGTTCTGGTCGGCATTGGTGTCTACGCCGAGTCCGCCGGCGCGATCAAGGTCCTGGGCATTGTGCTGGTGCTCATGTCCATCCTGATCATGAACACCGACTTCTCCAAGCTGCGCAACAGCGCCATTGTCAAACGTATTGTCGAGAGCATGACCTTTAAGCCCAACGCGTGGTGGACGGAGAAATCGCAGGACATGGATCTGTTCCGCGAGCGCACGGGCATTGCGCTGGAGCCCACCGTTCAGGAAAGCCCCTGGTACTTCGTGCGATAGGGGATTGCGCGCGGCGGTTGACCTGGGGTTATCCAGCCAGCGCCGGCCTGCTCGGCTCCAACGTTTCAAGTACGTTAAACCCGTCAACGGTCGATTTTCACCCGCGAGCGGTCTTTATACTAATTAGCAATATAAGCAACGTATAAGACGTTATAATGACCATAACGAAAAGGAGGAGGCAAGATGAATCAGATCATTCTCGCATCTCATGGCGGCCTGGCCGCAGGCGCCAAAGACACGCTCGAGATGGTTCTCGGCGACGTGTCGAACGTCCACGTCGTGTCGCTTGCTCGTGACGACAAGGAGCCCATCACCAATAAGGTGGACGCCATGATCGCCACGCTCAACGCGGACGACACCGTCTATGTGCTGACCGATATGCTCGGCAGCTCGGTCAACAACAGCATGGTCGAGCTTTCCAAGAACGGCACGAAGTTCACGGTTGTCAGCGGTTTCAACATTCCGCTGGCACTGACGCTCGCTATGAGCCCCGTCCCCGTCAAGGGCGCCGAGCTCGCGGCCCTCATCAACGAGGCCCGCACCGGCCTGACCAACCCCAACGCACCGGTCGAGGCTGCCGCGGCTCCCGCCAAGAAGGCCAAGGCGCCCCGTCACAGCTCCGGTCCCGCCAAGATCGTCCTCGCGCGTCTTGACTACCGTCTGCTGCACGGCCAGGTCGTCTTTACCTGGACCACCAAGGTTCAGGCCGAGCGCATCATCGTCGTCGACAACGCTGCCGCCAACGATGACATCAAGAAGGGCGCTCTTAAGCTGGCCAAGCCCCAGGGCGTTCGCCTGAACGTCTTCACCGTCGAGCGTGCCCTCGCCAAGATGGACAAGCTCAACACCCTCGGCGAGCGGGTCATGTTCGTCTTTGGCAACACTGCCGAGATGCTGCAGTTCTGCCAGGGCTACAAGCTCGACGCCATCAACCTGGGCGCCACCGCCAACCACGACGGTGCCGATCAGGTCGGCGGCAAGGACAGCTCCGTCTTCCTCGACGCCACCCAGAAGGCAGACGTCAACCAGCTGCTCGACATGGGCATTAAGCTCTACGTCCAGCAGACCCCTACGTATCAGAGCGTCGACATCGACGCCAAGCTGTAATCAACCAGGCTTTTGCCTGACTGAAAGGAGAAGGGTATGAATACGTTCATCAGTGCGGTGCTCGTCGGCCTCGTCGGCGTGTTCTGCATGTGGGACTCCCGCCTGCTCGGTCGTCTTAACTTCGAGCAGCCCCTCGTTGGCGCTACGCTCGTCGGTCTGCTGCTGGGCGATGTGCCCACCGGCCTTGCCGTCGGTGCCGCCGTCGAGCTCGTGTCCATGGGCCTGGTGCAGGTCGGCGCCGCCGTTCCGCCCGATATGGTCCTGGGCGGCATCGTGGCCGCTGCCTTTGCGTGCCTGACCGATGCTTCCGCCGAGACCGCCATGACGATCGCCATCCCGGTCGCCGTCCTGGGTCAGCTCCTCGGCATCGTGTTCCGCTCCATCATCGCCGCCCTCACCCATGTGGCAGATAGTGCGATCGATAACGGAAAGTTCAAGACCGCCTACCGTATGCACATCTGCGCTGGCTCCGGTCTGTACGCCGTCATGTACTTCCTGCCGATCTTCCTCGCCGTCTTTGTTGGCACCGACTTGGTTCAGGCCATCGTCAACATGGTTCCCGAGTGGCTGTCCACTGGTCTTAACGTTTCGACCAAGATCATGACCGCCTACGGCTTGGCCCTGCTGCTCACCATGATGATCAAGAAGGGTATGACTCCGTTCCTGTTCATCGGCTTCCTGCTCGCCGCTTACCTCAACCTGTCCGTCATCGCGGTCGCTCTGATCGGTGTGTGCCTGGCTGTCGTCTTCATGGGCTTCAAGTTCAACGGTTCCCATGCAGCCGCCGGTGTCGATTCCGACTACGATCCGCTCGAAGACGACGAAGACTAAGGAGGAACACACTATGGCAACCGCAACCAAGGACGTGTCCCTGAACAAGAAGGTCAGCCAGTTCTTCTGGCGCTCCTGGGCCATCCAGGCCTCTTGGAACTACGAGCGTCAGATGAACATGGGCTTCCTCTACGGCATGGTTCCCACGCTCGATCGCCTCTATCCGGACGAGTCCGACCCCAAGCAGCTCGCTGCTAAGAAAGAGGCTTACCACCGTCACATGGCGTTCTACAACTGCACTCCGCAGACGAGCGCTTTTGTCCTAGGCCTCGCCGCCTCCATGGAGGAGGAGTACGCCAAGGATCCCGAGAACTTCGACCCCGATTCGATCAACGCGGTCAAGACCTCCCTCATGGGCCCGCTTTCCGGTATTGGTGACTCCTTCTTCCAGGGCACCATCCGCGTTATCGCCTTTGGTCTGGGCGTTCAGCTGGCTCAGCAGGGTTCCATCATGGGCCCGATCCTGGCCATGCTCATCTCCATCGTCCCCTCTGTGCTGATCACTTGGTTCGCAGCCAAGATGGGCTATCAGGGCGGCCATGAGTACCTGAGCAAGCTTCAGGGCGGCGACCTCATGGAGAAGCTCATGTATGTCTGCGGCATCGTGGGTCTTATGTCCGTGGGCGGCATGATCGCTACGCTGATCGGCGCCACCACCCCGCTGCAGTTCGCTGACGGCACCGTCGTGATCCAGGACATCCTGGACGGCATGATGCCCCAGATGATCTCCCTCGGCCTCACCGGCCTTATGTACTGGCTCATCAAGAAGAACGTCAACACCGGTTGGCTTCTCGTGATCGCCATCGTGGGCGGCATCGCCCTCTCCGCGGCCGGCATCCTGGCCTAGTCGCGACCAAGCGTCTAACCGCTTTCCCCGGGGAGCCTGCCTGGCATCCCATACCCCAGGCAGGCTTCCATCCCTAAATGTATCAAAGGGACAGTTCCTTTGATACATCCTCAACGGGCCGGCGACTCGGTCCAAATCACGGTAACCCTGCGTGCGTCCGGCAAAGTGGCGCCGCAAAAATCGAAAGGAATGTGTCAGATGTACGAGATCGACCTTAACCTCCCTAAGCAGATCGTCGCTGACGTCCTGTCCAACCACGAGATCCACAGCGTCGCCTTCGTCGGCTGCGGTGCTTCCATGTCCGACCTTTACCCCGCCAAGTACTTCCTGGCCAACAACACGGACAAGCTGAACGTTCAGATCTTCACCGCTAACGAGTTCAACTACGACACGCCTTCCTGGGTCAACGAGCACACCTTCGTGATCACCTGCTCCCTCGGTGGCTCCACGCCCGAGACCGTCGAGGCCAACAAGACCGCCAAGAAGCACAACTGCCCGGTCGTCTCCCTCACCAACAAGGCTGGCTCCGCTCTGACCGTCGACGCCGACCACGTCATCGTCCACGGCTTCCACGCCAACTACGCTGCCAAGTGCGAGAAGCCCGGCTATGCCATCGCTCTTGCTCTCGAGATCCTTCAGCAGACCGAGGGCTATGACCACTACGAGGACATGATCACCGGCCTCACCAACGTCTTCGATCTCTGCGAGAACGCCGCTCAGCACTGCAAGAAGCTCGCCAAGAAGTTCGCCGAGGACTTCAAGGACGACAAGATGATCTACTTCATGGCTTCCGGTGCCTCCGAGAAGATGGCTTATTCTCACGCCGCCTTCCTGTTCACCGAGATGCAGTGGATCGACGCCGCCGCCTACAACACCGGCGAGTACTTCCACGGCCCGTTCGAGGTTTCCACCGAGGGTAAGCCCTACGTCTTCTTCATGTCCGATGGTGCCACCCGTCCGATGGACGCCCGCGCCCTCACCTTCCTTGAGCGCATGGGCGCCAAGGTCGCTCTGATCGACTCCAAGGACTACGGCCTGGCTGACGCCGTGCCCGCGAGCGTCGTCACCTACTTCAACCCGCTGCTGCACCTTGCCGTTATGCGCGAGTACGGCAACCAGATCGCCGAGGCCCGTCAGCACCCGCTGACCATGCGTCGCTACATGTGGAAGCTTTCCTACTAATCACAAGTAAGTAGACCTTACGGGTTGATTGAGAGGGGATGGGGTTTGCGCCCCGTCCCCTTTTTTGCTCTGGGGAGGGCGTGCCCGTCACGCCGCAAAACCCCAGATAAAACCTACCAAAATAAACCTGTCCCTTTTTGGCAGGTGGGAGGAGATGCGTATGATCAAGGCAGTGCTGTTTGACATGGACGGCGTGCTGGTCGATACCGAGTGGTTCTACAACCGCCGTCGCGTAGCGTTTATGGAAGAGAAGGGGTTCCACTTTGACGAGATCCCCGATCTTTCGGGGTCTAACGAGCCCGCCATTTGGGAGGCGCTGGTTCCCGACGATGTTGAGCTGCGCGAGCGCCTGCGTGTGGAGTACAAGCAGGTCTATAGCCCGGACCATCCCGTTCCGTATGCCGAGCTGCTCAACAAGCAGACGGAGCCGGTGATGCGCGAGCTGCACGAGCACGGCGTGAAGTGCGCCATCGCGAGCTCGTCCTATCGCGAGTTGATCGACGAGCTGGTGGAGATTGCCGGCATCGCCGACGTGCTGGACTACACCATCAGCGGTCACGAGTGCAGTGCGTTTAAGCCCGACCCCGAGATCTACCTGCGCGCCATGGAGGCGCTGGGGGTGGAGCCTACCGAGTGCCTGATTATCGAGGACTCGCCTTTGGGTATCGAGGCCGGCAAGCGCTCCGGCGCCCGCGTCCTGGCACTGCGTCCGCACGAGGGCGTCAACCTGGATCAGTCCGCCGCCGACGTTGTCATCGACAACCTGACCGACATCCTACCTGCCATTTAAGGACAGGTTTTACCTGCCATTTACGGACAGGTTTATTTTGGCAGGTTTTATCTGGGTAAACGCCGAATTCGCCGTGAAGGGATCGCTCTCTTCACGGCGTTTTTCTTTTGAGCGACCTCACGGTCCTTCTGATGGTTGTCGAGAGAGGGTGAATTGAAGCGCCCTCTGTCGCTCCATGCTACAATCGCCGACATGCCCTACAACTACATCTGCCTTCGAAGGGAGCCTACGTGGCGAACGCCATCGACCAGCTCACGGACCGCGTGCTCGTGCTCGGCCGCCTCACCATCGTCCGCCGCGCCATCACCGCCGTGGCGGTCACAATTTCCGCCGTTCTCCAGACATTCCTGATCCAGGCGTTCATTCAGCCCGCCGACCTGCTTCCGAGCGGCCTCACCGGCGTCGCGGTCCTGCTCGATCGCGTCACCTCGCTGGGCGGCGTTCACATCGACATCTCGCTCGGCATGCTCGCGCTCAACATCCCCGTGGCGCTCCTGTGCTGGAGCGGCATTAGCAAGCGCTTCGTCATCTTCTCGATGATGCAGGTCATGCTCTCGTCGCTGTTCCTCAACGTCTTTCACTTCGCTCCGTTTTTGGGCGACAAGATTATGCTCATCATTTTTGGCGGCGTGGTCTCGGGTCTGGGCGCTGCCATCGCGCTTAAGTCCGGCGCATCCACCGGCGGCACCGACTTTATCGCGCTGTGGGTCTCCAACCACACGGGCAAGACCATCTGGGGCGTCATCTTTGGTTTCAACTGCTTTATCCTGGCGATCTTTGGTTTTATGTTTGGCTGGGACAACGCAGCGTACTCCATCGTGTTCCAGTTTATTTCGACCAAGACCATTGACAGCTTCTATCGTCGCTACGACCGCGTGACGCTGCAGATCACGACGCGCAAGGCAGACGAGGTCATGACCGCTTATGTTGACCATTTTCAGCATGGTATTAGCTGCGCCGAGGTCATCGGCGGATATAGCCGCGAGAAAATGTACCTGCTGCACGCCGTTGTTTCGACCTACGAGAGCCAGGACATTATCAAGCTGGTGTGTGACATTGATCCCGGCGCCGTGATCAATGTGTTCCACACGCTCAACTTTGTGGGCGGCTGGTGGGGCTGTCATGTCGACGAGCCCATGCCCACGGCCGTACCCGATCCCGACAAGCCCGCACGCATGGCCAGTAGGCAGGCGCGCCTCATCGAGCAGGACAGTCTGCAGCAGGACGACGGCAGGTAAGGATTTGCTGTATATGGTGTATCGTTTTATCAAACAGAAAGTATCATATTACTAGACGTTATATACGTATTAGTAATTTCGATATTTTGATAAGAGTGATCAGATATGCCCGCACCCAAAAATGCACCGCTTTACCAGCAGATTTACGACGAAATCAAGGATGCAATCGAGAAAGGTGTTTATGCACCTAAGGAGCGCATCCCGTCCGAACTTGAGCTTGCCGAACAGTACGAGGTGAGCCGCATTACGGTGCGCCGCGCCGTTGAGGAACTGTGCTCCGATGGCTACCTGGTTAAGCAGCAGGGCCGCGGCACCTTTGTTTCTACGCCGCACATCAATCGCCAGTTCCACGCCTCGACGCTGCAGACGTTTACTGCGCTGTGTGCCGACAATGGCATGAAGGCGGGCGCACATGTGGTCGATCGCCAGATTGTGCCGGCACGTCAAAACGAGATGGAGTTCTTTGGCCTGAAGAAGGACGCGCTGCTGCTGCACATCAAGCGCGTGCGTACAGCCGACGGCGAGCCCATCTTTGAGGAGAACATCTTTGTGCCGTTTGACGCCTACCGTGAGCTGTTGACGGCCGATCTTGAGGACAAGTCGATTTTTGCCGAGGTCGAGCGTGTTGGCGGAACGCCGATTGTCTCGGTTGGCTACCGCACGGTCGAGGCCGTTCGTGCCAATACCGAGCAGGCGGCCGAGCTGGGCATCGCTCCGCACGATCCGCTGCTCAACCTGCGTGCCGGCTTTACCGGCCCCAACGGCGAGCCGGTCCTGATGGGTAAGCAGTACTACGTGGGTAGCCGCTACGTTATGGTCATGTAGCTCTAGTTGCGCGGTTTTCCAAACCGCGCAACGGCTCGACGCTGCAAGCCCGCCAGAGCGGCAATCTGCCTTTCAACTTCGGCGGCATGATCAGAAGATCAATGCCGCCTTGTTTCAAGGCACCTTGCTCGCTCTGGCGGGCTTTCGCTGACATTGCCAAAACATCGACTGCCCATAGAATGAGCGTGGATAATCTCCCATTTTTGGCTTGGTGACGGGTTCAAAGTGGGAGATTATCCACTCTCATTCTGAAAGTGTCCAAAAATCTACTCTCGTTCGCCTTGGATCACGTTGCCCGTGGCCGGCAACCGTGCGGCACCGGTCCGCGTGGCGGCGTATAATCGGCGGCAGATGACTTGGACGTTAGGAAACCATGACCGATAGCATGCAGCAGATGGCGCTCGACACGCTCGGCGCCTATTTTGGCTACACCTCGTTTCGCCCGGGGCAGGACCGCATGGTCGATGCGATCCTTGCCGGCCGCGATGCGCTCGGCGTTATGCCCACAGGCGCCGGCAAGTCCATTTGCTATCAGGTGCCTGCGCTCATGCTGCCCGGCATCACCTTTGTGGTGAGTCCGTTGCTGTCGCTTATGGAGGACCAGACCCGCGCGCTGCTCGCGGCGGGTGCGCGACCCAGTTATCTCAACTCCAGCCTTACTCCGGCCCAGCAAAACACCGTGCTCAAGCGGGCGCGCGAGGGCCGCTACCAGCTTATGTACGTGGCGCCCGAGCGTTTGCTCGAGCCGCGCTTTTTGGCCTTTGCGCAGGAAGCCGCGGCGGACGGCGGCATTGGCGTGCCGCTCGTGGCCATTGACGAGGCCCACTGCGTGAGCCAATGGGGCCAGGATTTCCGCCCCGCTTACCTGCAGATTCGCGAGTTCATTGACTCCTTGCCGCAGCGCCCCATCGTGGCGGCCTTTACCGCTACGGCGACCGAGCGCGTGCGCGCGGACATTCAGCAGATGCTCGGCCTGCAAAACCCCGCGACGGTGGTGACGGGCTTCGATCGCAAGAACCTCTACTTTGGCTGCGAGGAGATGGGCGACAAAGCCAAGACCGCCTGGGTGCGCGACTACGTGATCGCGCATTCGAGCGAGAGCGGCATCGTGTATTGTTCGACTCGCAAGACGGTCGACGCGCTGGCAGGCGAGCTTGCCGAAGCGCTGGACCCCAGCGGCATTCGCGTTGGCCGCTACCATGCCGGCATGGGTAATGACGCCCGCCGCCAAAGCCAGCGCGCCTTTATCGACGACGATATCCAGGTGATGGTTGCCACCAACGCCTTTGGCATGGGCATCGACAAGCCCAACGTGCGCTACGTGATCCACAACAACGTGCCCGAGAGTATCGAGGCCTACTATCAGGAGGCGGGCCGCGCCGGCCGCGATGGCGACCCGGCCAGCTGCCACCTGCTGTGGAACGGCAACGATTTTCGCATGCGTCGCTTTCTGATCGACCGCGGCGATGCCGCCGACGAGGCGCTCGACGACGAGCAGCGCGCGTGGGCGCTCAAAAACCGCTATCGCCTGCTCAGCCAGATGGAAGGCTACTGCAACACCACCGGCTGCCTGCGCGAATACATGCTGCGCTACTTTGGCGACGAGGCCGCGGCCGAGCATGCTGCAGCCGCCGCGGGCGGCACGGCGGACGAAGCCGAGGGCTGCGGCAACTGCAGCAACTGCCTCACGCAGTTTGAGGTCGAGGACGTCACCGATATGGCCCGCGCCGCCGTGCGCTATGTGGCTACGCGTCCCATGCGCTTTGGCAAGTCGCTGATCGCCGACGTGCTTCACGGCGGCAACACCGAGCGCATTCGCCAGATGCATCTGGACGAGGACCGCGGCTATGGCGAGCTGTCGAGCGAATCGGTCGGGCGCATCAAGGACATCATCGGCCAGCTGTGCGGCCGCGGTTATTTGGCAACCTCGCAGGGGCAGTACCCGGTCGTTGGGCTGGGCCCGCGTGCCGTCGAGGTCGAGGATGAGGCGTTCGCCTTTACCGTTAAGCGTCGCGCGTCCAAGCGCAAGGCCTCGGCCCGCGCCCGCCGTGCGGTGGATCTGCTGCGCGAGGAGGCCGAGCTGGATCAGCGTCCGCGCGTGGGCGACGATGCCGAGCTGTTCGAGCGCCTGCGTGCGCTGCGCAAGGAGATCTCGACCGAGCTGGAGATGGCGCCGTACATGGTCTTTTCCGACAAGGCACTGCGCGGCCTGTGCCGCTTGCGCCCTCAGACACGCGAGGAGCTTATCCGGGTCAACGGTATCGGCGAGAAAAAGGCCGACGCCTTTGGCGAGCAGTTTATGGCGGCGATTGAAGAGTTTGAGTCCGAGCATGCACGGGATGGAGCGTAACGATGGCATTCGACGATAAAACCGGCAGCTCAGATGTGTCCGCCGTGCCGCTGTACCAGCAGGTTATGGACGACCTGAAGGGTGAAATCGCCCGCGGCGTGTACCCTGCCGGCTCGCGCATCCCTGCCGAGATGGAGCTCGCGAAGTCCTACGGCGTGGGGCGCGTCACCGTGCGCCGTGCCATCGAGGAACTATCGCGCGCGGGGTATCTCAACCGTCAGCAGGGGAGGGGCACCTTTGTGTGTGCGCCCAAGCTCAAGCGCAAGATTCGCCAGAAGGGCGACGTCCAGAGCTTTACTGAGGGTTGCGCTGCCAACGACATGGTGCCGGGTGCGCGTCTGGTGTCGCGCACGGTGGTCGCGGCGACGCACAAGGATGCGGCGTTTTTTGACGTGGAGCCCGGCTGCGAGCTTATCGTGGTCGAGCGCGTACGCACGGCAGATGGCATCCCCGTCATGCTCGAGAACAACGCCTTTGTGCTCGCCGACCATCCCTACCTGCAGACGCTGGCCGCCGAGGACCTCACTGATAACTCAATCTTTGCGCTCGTTGCCGAGCATTCGGGCCGCGCGCCGCACAAGTCCGACCCCTGCACCGTGGAGATTGCGCTTGCCGATGCTCAGGCGGCCCCGCTGCTGGAGGTGCCGGTCGGCGAGCCGCTCTTTTATATGGAGGCGTACTTTACCGATGCGGACGAGCGGCCCTTGCTGCTCGGGCGCCAAAAGATCGTGGGCTCGCGCTACGTCTTCGACATCTAACGTCCATAGATAGAACAACATAGAACAAATTTGCCGTGATGACTTCACCGGTGACTGCTTGCGTGCTATAAATAGAACAACATAGAACGACTGCAGGTACGAGCTGCTATCGTTCAAAGCCGCCACACAAGGAGGAGCATCAGCATGAACGCACATGATCTGATTCGGGAAATTATCGAGCGCAAGGGCAAGATTGAGAACGTCTTTTGGATCGCCTGCGGCGGTTCGATGATCGACCTGATGCCGGCCAACGAGCTGCTCAAGCGCGAGGCAACCACGTTTACCTCGACGGTCTACACGGCACGCGAGTTTTGCCTGATGGCTCCCAAGAGTCTTGGCGAGAAGTCACTCGTCATCGCCTGCAGCCACAGCGGCAATACGCAGGAGGTCGTCGACGGCTGCGAGATGGCGCTGGCCGCCGGTGCCGAGGTCATTGCCCTCACTGACTGCGAGGGCTCAAAGATCGACAACGGCAAGTGGACCACCTGGGTCTATCCGTGGGGCGAAGGCGTGCCGCAGGCCGAGGTCCCGCAGGGCATCGGCGCCCTGATTGCTGCCGAGCTGCTCGACCAGCAGGAAGGTTACGAGGCGCTTGCCGACATGTACGCGGGTCTTAAGCAGATGGATGCCCTGCTGCCCGCTGCCCGCGAGAAGGTCAACGCTGAGCTGGGCGATCGCTTTGCCGAGCTCTGCCAGCAGCACAAGTTCTTCTATATCCTGGGATCCGGCCCCAACTTTAGCCAGACCTACGCCATGGCCATCTGCTCGCTCATGGAGATGCAGTGGCAGCACTGCTGCTATATCCACTCCGGCGAGTACTTCCACGGCCCGTTCGAGGCCACCGAGCCCGGCGTGTTCTACTTTGTGCAGCTCGGATCGGGCGAGTGCCGTCCCATGGGGGAGCGCGCACTGGCGTTCCTCAACACGCACACCGACACGATCATGGTGCTCGACGCGCTTGAGTACGGCGTGGGCGAAGTGCCTGCCAGCGTGCGTTCGTTCCTGGAGCCGATCTTCTTCTACGCGATGAGCTGCGAGCTGCGCGCTGCCCGCGGCAAGGTCTTCGACCACAGCCCCGAGGTTCGTCGCTACATGGGCATCGAGCAGTACTAATATACCGGGAATAACCTCTCACGACGGGGCTTCCGCCAAGTGCGGGCCCCGTTTTGCTTTGCCAAGAAAGAAATGGGGACTGAACATGCGCGTGCTTGATTTGACTCACACGATTAGGGAAGACATGCCGGTATTTCCCGGAGCCGATACACCCAAGCTGCTGCCAGCGAGTACCTACGAGCACGACGGATTTAAAGAGACGCTCATGCAGATGTACACCCATACGGGGACGCATATGGATCCACCGGCGCATCTGTTTGCCGACCGCACGACGCTCGATGCGTTTCCGGCAAGCCAGTTTATAGGCAGGGCATTGGTTGTCGATTGCCGCATGCTCGCCGAGGGTGAGGCCATTACTGTGGAGCAACTCCGTCCCTATGGCGATAAGGTGACCCAGGCCGAGTTTTTGCTGTTCAACTTGGGTTGGGATAAGCGCTGGGGAACCGAGGCGTACTTTGGCGACTATCCTTGCTTGGACGACGAAGTGTTGGACCTGATCATCGACGGCGGCTACAAGGGCATCGGCTTTGATGTAATTGGACTCGACCCCATCGCGGACGAAAACCTGACGCGCCACAAGAAGTTGTTCCGCGCATGCGATATCGTCAACATCGAGAATCTAAAGGGCTTGGACTGTTGCGGCGACGATCTGTTCTGGTTTAGCTGCGCACCGCTCAAAATCGAGGATTGCGACGGCTCGCCCATTCGCGCAATCGCGTGGTTTGAGGATTAAAGCGCCCTGTTCCATCTGTCGAAAAACGAAGGTGAATACTTTTCCGCGAAGTGAACGACCTATTTTGGACCCCCGAAGCATCCACGCTTTTTGGCGGCAAAACTGCAGGAAAAACTCGACGAAACTGCAGGAAACGGCGTCTTAAAAGTGTCGATGCTTCGGGGGCTCGTTTTTGCTCGTTCACTTCGCGGAAAAGTATTCACCTTCGATTCGCAAGGGCACTGCGTGAGCCAAAAAAGCGGGCCGCGCCGGGGATTTCCGGTGCGGCCCGCTTGGTGTCGCGCTTAAATTCACGGGGATGCGGCGATTGGCGGCCTACTTGCCGACAACGCCTTCGGCGTCCCACCAGTCGAGCTGGGCGATGTTGTCGCGGATGTGCTGGCAGCTCTTGTGGAAGCCCTCGAGCTCGTGCTCGGAAAGGTCGAGCGTGTAGACCTCCTCGACGCCCTCGGCACCGATAACGCATGGCAGGGAGGTGAAGATGCCCTCCTCGCCATACTGGCCGGTCATGAGCGTAGAAGCCGAAAGCACGGCGTGCTCGTTGTGCAGCACGGCGGCGCAGACGCGCGCGGCGGAGTTGGCGACGGCGTACTCGGTGCACTGCTTGCCCTGGTAGGTTACGTAGCCGCCCTTGCGCGCGAGCTCCTCGATCTCCATGTGGTCGAAGGCGTACTTGTCGGGGTTCTCGGCCTGAAGCTCGTTGAGGCTCTTGCCGGCGATGGTTGCGGACTTAAAGGCAGCCAGCTGGCTAAAGCCGTGCTCGCCGATCATGTAGGCATCGATGGACTTGGGGCTCACGCCGACCTTCTTGGAGATCTCGGTGCGCAGGCGAGCGGAGTCCAGACCGCAGCCCGAGCCGATGATCTTCTTGGGATCGTAGCCGGTCAGGTGCCACAGCTCGGTGCACACGACGTCGCAGGGGTTGGAGATGCTCACGAAGATGCCGTCAAAGCCGGCGTCGACGATGCGCTTGGCAAAGGTGCGGGCGGCGTCGGTGGTAAAGAACAGCTCGCCGTCGCGGTTGCCGGCGGCCAGCGCGACCTTGCCGGCGGCGTTGACGATGACGTCGCAGCAGGCCAGCTCCTCGTAGTGGTCGTAGCAGTTGACGATCTTGGTGTTGTACGGGACAAACGAAAGGGAGTCGCGCAGGTCCTGGACCTCGGACGTCACCTTGGCCTCGTTGATATCGCACAAGTACAGCTCGTCGGCAATGCCCTGCATAAGCAGGCTGTTGGCGACATGTGCTCCTACGTGGCCCTGACCGACCACACCGATCTTACGCGTCTGGTACATATACGTATCCTTTCGGCCGAGTTTTTCGCGTCGAACCATTGTAGCGTCCTGCTGTCACTTTGCTAGGCTAAAGCGCCGCAGATTTTTGGGACATGCCTTAATCTCTACTTTTGGAGTGATTTGGGCCGCTGGCGGTGTCTCGGAGCGATGTACTCGCGCGGATGGGGCCGCTCGTTGTACCATAACTGCAACTGACTCGTAAGGAGCATCCATGCCCATTCGCATCCCCGACGCCCTCCCTGCTGCCGCGCAGCTCGAGAGCGAGAACATCTTTGTCATGACCGAGTACCGCGCGCTGCACCAGGACATCCGTCCGCTGCGCGTGCTCATCCTCAACCTCATGCCCACCAAGATCGCCACCGAGACGCAGATCATGCGCAAGCTCTCCAACACACCGCTGCAGGTGGAGGTAGATCTGCTGCGCACCAAGACGCATGAGGCCACGCACGTAAGCGCCGGTCACCTGGAGACGTTCTACCGCACGTTCGACGATATCCGCGACATCCACTACGACGGCCTGATCATCACGGGCGCGCCCGTGGAGCAGATGCCGTTCGAGGAAGTCGACTACTGGCCCGAGCTCTGCCAGATCATGGATTGGTCCACCACGCACGTACACTCTACGCTGCACATTTGCTGGGGCGCGCAGGCGGGGCTCTACCATCATTACGGCATTCAGAAGTACGATCTACCGGCCAAGGCAAGTGGCGTTTTCGAGCATTATCTGGTGAAGCCGCAAAGCCCGCTGGTCCGCGGCTTCGACGACCGCTTCTATGCCGTGCATTCGCGCAACACCGATGTGCGCCGCGAGGACGTGGAGGCCGAGCCGCAGCTTGAGGTCGTGGCCGTGTCTGACGAGGTGGGGCTGTACATTGTCAAGTCGACGGACAGTCGTCGCTTCTTTGTCTTTGGCCATCCCGAGTACGATACCGACACGCTGCGCCTAGAGTACGAGCGCGACGTGAAGCGCGGGCTCAACCCTCAGGTGCCGGCGCATTACTTCCCGGGCGACGATCCCGCTGCCGAGCCGCGCAACGTCTGGCGCAGCCAGGCTCAGCTGTTCTACACCAACTGGCTCAACTACTACGTCTACCAGACCACGCCCTACGACCTGGCTCGCGCCGGCGAGGAGCACTAGGCTGCGACTGTGGCGCTTGCGGAGCGTTGCTCTGCACGAGCGTGGATTATCGGACGTTTGAAAACGAGCGTGGATAATCTCCCATTTTTGGCCGAGGAACGGGCTCAAAACGGGAAATTTTCCACGCTCAATTTTCTTCAGCCGTCGTACCGGCGGCCCCATCACGCGTCGAGTACATACGGACCATGTCACAAACTAGGGAGTTTTGATCCACGGCATATTTTCTTTCAATGAAGTCGGTGGCTTTTGAGGCTCAAAATGTGGAGACAGGGACCTCTCGACAACCGTTCTACCTGTAGATATAAGCCATTAACCTAAAGCGTTCAAAACCGCCAAGCATTTGGTCAGCTTTTGGTTGGCATTTGGTCAGACTTCGCATGAAACCGCCTGGTACGTTGGCGCCGTTCCAAGAGTTGGGAGGCGACATGGCAAACATGACGGCGAATCAAAGACTCACAAGCCACATTAAAGCTTGCGAGCAGCAGATGAGCTGCGTGTACGCGCGCACGACGGCGGAGGCAAAGCAGATTGAGCGGCGGGTGGCGGCGGGAAGTCTCAAGGTGGTCATGCCGGGGTTGTATGCGCGTCCGGAATACTGGTCCGAGCTCAAGTTTCGGCAACGTTATCTGCATCGGGTGCGGGCGCTTGCGCAAAAGCACCCCGACTGGACGTTTTGCTCCTATACGGCGGCCGTTGTCTATGGTCTTTCGGTTTCGCATGCCAATTTGACGCACATCCATATCGCCGCGATGCCGGCGCAATCGACGACGCCGGGCTCTCAGGTCATTCGCCATCGTTATGCTTATCGAACGCGGGCCAGTCAAATGGATATTGCCGTGACCGATATCGATCAAACGATTACGGATTGCCTGGTCGACGCGTCGTTTGTCGAGGGGCTGATCATTGCGGACTCGGCGCTCCATGAGCAGCTTTTGTCGAAGGAGCATCTTGTTGAGACGGTCGACAGGCTTGGCTTGAATCGCCGCGGTGCTGTGACGGCGCGCAGGGTTGCACGGTGTGCCGACGGCCTGTCGGAAAGCGGCGGCGAGTCCAAGGCGCGGGCGCTGATGATCGAACGAGGCTGGCAGGTTCCGGAGCTGCAAGTTGAGCTGTTCGATCCGGTTGAGCCGGGAAGGCCGTATCGCGTTGACTATTTGTGGCGCGTGGGTGACCGGTTGATTATTGGGGAGTTCGACGGATTCGTTAAAAGCGAGAAGGCGGCGGAGGAGGGCAAGCTCGCAAAGGCGCAATTTGACGAGCGCCAGCGCGAGTCGAGGCTTTCGATGCTCGATAACTGCAAGATTGTGCGCTTGTGCTGGGATGATCTAAGGGACCCGACAAAGCTCGATCGCAAGCTCAAGGTTGCCGGCGTGCCGCGTGCATGCTGAGGCGGTGGCAGGGCGTTAAGCTGCACGAGCGTGGATAATCGGACACATGAGAGTGGAAATCTGGACGCGCATTGATTGAGCGTGGATTTTCAGACACACGAGCGTGGATTTTCGGACGCTTGAATAATGAGCGTGGATAATCTCCCGTTTTTTGCCCCCGAACAGGCCCAAAGTGGGAAATTTTCCACGCTCATTTTTGTGGGGTGCAGCGTGCCAGCCGTTAGGCGCTGATGATGTGGGGTAGCGGCAGGTCGTGGGCGTCGGTGGGAACGTGGTCGACACGCTGCTCGTCAAAGGCGATACCGATGACGTGGCATGCGGGCGAAACGGTGGGCAGATAGCGGTCGTAGCAGCCGCCGCCGTAGCCAAGGCGCGCGCCGGCGCGGTCGAAGGCTACGAGTGGCACGATGATCATGTCGAGAGCCTTGGCAGGCACGATGGGGAAGCGGTCGCTGTCGACGTCCGTGGCTGCGAAGGCCCGCGTAGGGTGGGCGATAAACGGAGCCGTGGATACATCGCCGGCGGCGACCGCCCGCATGCACATGCGCTGGCCGCATGCGGCGGCGTCGCTTGCCGAGAGCATGCACGGATAGGCTACGCGCCAGCCACGCGCGACTGCCGCGGCGGCAAACGCGGCGGGGTCGACTTCGGAACCCATGGCGGCATAGACGGCAACGGTGCGCTGGCCCGCAGCGCCGCTGGACTCCATCAGCTCAACAAGCCGCGCGCATACAACAGCAGACTTCGCCGCCCGAACATCCAAATCAAGAGCATTGCGTCGGGCAATCACCGCCCGCCGCAACTCAGCCTTATCCATCCCAGTCTCATCTCCCAAA
>DBEWTI010000115.1:0-8842 GCA_048205975.1 Collinsella sp. | reverse complement strand
TGATGGTGCTGGATACGCCTGAGCTGTTGGAGAAGGCTGCTGCTTGTCAGCCTCGGTTTGCTCGTGATGGGTCTATCTTTGGGGCTCCGCTTGTCTTCCTTATTTGCAGCGTTACCGATGATGCTTGGGTGCGTCCGTATGACCAGATGAATTCCAGTGAAATCGATACGTCCATCGTGTGCGACCAGATGATGATGGAGGCCACCGAGCAGGGTCTGGGAACGTGCTGGGTATGCCATTTTAAGCCTGAGGTGGCACAGGAGCAGTTCAACCTGCCCAAGGGCGTCTATCCCTATCACATGCTCGTCTGTGGCTATCCTGCCGACCACATCGCCGATCCCGAGCATCGCGAGGCCCGCACCATTCCCCTCTCCAACTTCCTCCTCAAGTAGTTTTTGGCACATGCCCTAAAACCTACCTTTTACCGCTCACCCATTCGCCGAGTTCTGCGCCACTATGTGCAGGGCTCGGTTTTTTATGTTGCGCGCCCCTGCAC
The DNA here is from genome assembly GCA_048205975.1 of Collinsella sp. Lineage (GTDB taxonomy): Bacteria > Actinomycetota > Coriobacteriia > Coriobacteriales > Coriobacteriaceae > Collinsella. The sequence goes on along the minus strand of DBEWTI010000115.1, from coordinate 8,346 downwards.
ACCCTGCACAGTCATAAAAAAGGACCCGCAAACTGCGGGTCCTTTCGAGATACTAAATTGTAGGACGAATGTTAGTCCAAGTCGTCGGCGGCAAAGTTGTCGATCGGGGCAAAGGGATCGGCCACGGGGACAACCGGGTCAGCGACAGGCAGCGGCTCGGCGGGAACAGTCACCGCAGGAGAAGCGGCAGAACCGACCGGCGTGGAGGCCATAAGGTCGGCCGGGAAGGAGTTCTGGGCGTCGTCCATAAAGTGCTGGATGAGTTTGAGGTACTCGGCCTTGAACTCCTCGCGGGAGGCCTTCAGACGGTCGATTTCCTCGAGCTCGGCCTGCTTCTCGGTCAGAGCCTGGCGGATAACCTCGCGGGCCTTAGCGTCAGCCTCGTTGCGGATACGCTCAGCGTTCTCGTTGGCATCGTTGACGATGGTCTCAGCGGTCTGCTGGGCAGCGATCAGGGCAGCGGAAATCTGGCGCTCCTGAGCGGAGAAGTCAGGGGCGGGAGCAGCCACGGGGGCGGCAGGAACGGCCTGGGCGGTGGCATCCTGAGCCTGGGCAAGCTGAGCCTGGGCATCGGCAAGCTGCTGCTCGGTAGCAGTCAGACGACCCTTAAGGTCGACGATCTTAGCGAGCATAGCGTCAACCTCGGAGGACAGCGTCTCCAAGAAGACGTCGACCTCGGCAGGATCGTAGCCACGCTTGGCCTCAGAGAAAGTCTGAGCCTGGATGTCTGCAGGGGTAATAGCCATAACAAGTCTCCTTTATCATCGCCTCGGCGCTACACGCCCGACGTAAGTTACTAAGCCAGTTCTATACGAGTATACCTATAAGAAGCTGCAGAACCAGCCTCTGCACCAACTGCAACGCAATAATCGCAACGACCGGCGAAAAATCGATACCGCCCATCGGCGGGATGAAACGACGGAACAGGTTGAGCCACGGACCGCACACGCTATCGAGCACCGCAGCAATATCCTGAAGCAAACCACCCTGTTTCATGGGAATCCACGTCATAAAGCAGTAGACGACAATGAGCGTGGAATAGAAGTTGAACAGCGTGTTGACCAGCTGGACGATAGTGTAGATGTTGATGGGAATCTCCTCGTCTTGTCTTTACTTAAGGTAGCCGTCGGCACGAAGCTTCTTGAGATCGGAATCTTTGACCTCGCAGCCGGCGGGCAGCACCATGAACACGCGGTCGCCCACCTCCTTGACCGTGGCACCCAGACCGCAGGCAAAGCCGTAAGAGAAGTCCAAGACGCGCTTAGCGACTTCGGTGCGTACGCCCACAAAAATCAGTGCGACAGGCTGCTTGGTGCGAACGCGGCGCACTACGGTCTCCACGTCGTCATAACTCTCGGGGCGCAGGACATAGGCCGGCAGCTGCGGTGTGGCGTTGATGATATTACTCGCATAGGCCGAGGCATCGCTCGGTGCAGGCGCGGGCGCAGCGGCGGCACGGGCGCGGGTGTTCTCGGCGTAGCTCGACGGCGTGTCATAGGCACCAGGACGATAACCGCTCGCAACGCTGTCCTGCGAGCGCGAAGGCGGGTTATACGTCGTGGCATGGCGGGAGTCATCGCCGACCAGCTGACCGGAGCGCGTATACACGGCAACCGACTCAGCTTCACCACGGCGCGTCTGACCAAGCAGGCCGTTGCTCGGCTCGTCTTGGGTGTAGAAGCCCTCGCCCGAAGCACCGCTGTAGCCGTTGCCCTGATAACCATCGTCATAGCCGTCATCGTAGCCGTAGTCATCGTCCTGGCCATAACCCTGGTCGTAACCCTGCTGGCCGCCCAGGTGCATCTTATTTTTAATCTCGTCAAGGAAGCCCATGGTTGTGTCCTCTCGCGGTTTAGTGCAGGCGCCCCGATAATCAGTGCGCACTTCAGAGCCTTATTTTACTGCAAACTCCGGGCTAAATACTACCCTGCCCAGGCGAACGAGCGTAGAGCCCTCCTCAAGGGCAGGCTCAAAGTCCTCGCTCATGCCGCAGGAAAGCTCAGGCAGGTTCAAATCGGGATGCGCCGCCTCCAGCTCATCCCTCAGCTCACGAAGCCCCGCAAAGGTGCGGCGTGCCACATCCTTATTCCCCCGGGGCGCCATAGTCATAAGCCCCTGCACGCAAATTCCCTCGAGCTCCGCAAGCTCACCCGCGGCGGCGCGAATCTCATCGGGCGAAAAGCCTCCCTTCGACTCCTCACCACTCACATTGACCTCAATGAGCACGCGCTGGGGGCCGGCGAGCTCGCCTGCCTCAATCTTGCGGACAGCACGGCTCGAGATCGCCTGTGCCAGATGCAGCGAACCCACCGAGTGAATCAGCTCGGCTGAGCCCAGCACCGCATTGATCTTATTGGTCTGCAGGTTGCCGATCATATCGAAGCGCACCTCGGGCAGCTCCGGATGCTCCGCCAGACCCGTAAGCTTGCGAACCAGCTCCTGCGGGCGGTTCTCGGCAAAATGGCGATACCCCGCCTGGACGGCAGCAACAGTTTCATCGACACCAACGGTCTTGGACACGGCAATGAGGCGCGCGGCGTCGTGGGGGCGGCCCGCGTGATCGAGCGCCGCATAAAAACGTTCCAGAATCTGCTCGCGGCGAGCGCGCATCAAGTCCAAATAGTTATCCATTGCTAATCGCCTCCGCTGACAGCCAAACAAGTAGTCCCATGCTAACGCAAGAGCGCGGCCCTGCATGTGCAAGGCCGCGCTCACTTAGGTATTTACAATCTTTCGACGAACGGGGCTACTTACTCCTCGTCGTCCTCGCCATCGTCCTCGTCCTCAAGATGATCGAGCAGGTAGCGAAGACCCTCGCTGACCTCGTTAACGGGCACCTTGGCAACGTAGCGCGCGTCGACGGCGGGCCTCATGATAACACCCTCGCCCGAAGGCACGCGCATGCTCTCGAGCTCATCCTCGTCCGCACGGGCGATATCGCCGGCGTTCATACGCTGACCAGTCAACAGGAAGGTCAGACGGCAAGCGGCATCGATGGAAATCGAGGCGATGCGATCGAGGTAGCGCGAAACCATGATGGCGCGGCGCAGGTCGTCATAGTTGCTATCGTCGTCCATAAAGTCGCCCGTATCCATACGGTTAAAGGTGCGGAAGAACTTCTCGTAGGCGGCGTGCACCGGCTCGTCCTCGACGGCCAGGTTGCAGATGATGGACATGTCATTGGTGACGAGCGCAGAAAGCGAAGAGCCCAGCACCTGGTAGACGGCCTCAGCCTCGGCCTCGACCGTGCCGACAAGCTCCTTGGGCAGCGAGATGTCGGCCTTGATCATATGACGCGTGGCACGGCAGATCTGACGGACCTTATCGGTCATGCGCTGCAGGTTAAAGTCGACGTAGATGATCGTCTGAAGCAGGCGGAAGTCGGAGGCGACCGGTGACTGCGTGGCGATCAGGTTGTAGCAGACGGCCTCCAGGTTGGCGCAGCGCGCGTCAATCGAAAGCGTGCGCTTCTTGGTCTTGGTGGCGAGCTTGCGGTCGTCGGTCACATAGGCCTTCACGGCATCGTGGAGGGCCAGATCGACGGCCTCATAGATGCTCAGCATCTCGTGACGGGCCTCGACGAGCTGACGGGAAAACAGTTTGCGCATGGTTCACTCCAATCAGTTGGGTGCGGTCATGCAGCCCGCACAGTGAATACGCACCGGACCAGGTCCGACCGGCTTGGGACTAGTCGCACCGATCAGCCAAAGCGGCCGGTGATATAGTCTTCCGTCCGCGAGTCCACCGGACTGGTGAAGATCGCGTCGGTTTGACCATACTCGATGAGCGTGGCGGGCTCGCCGGCAACTTCCTGCAAGAAGAATGCGGTGTAGTCGCTGATACGAGCTGCCTGCTGCATTGAATGCGTGACGATGATGATCGTCATCTCGGGCGCCAGCTCGGCCATCAGATCCTCGACCTTAGAGACGGACGTGGGGTCGATGGCGGAGCAGGGCTCGTCCATCAGAAGGACATCGGGTTGCACCGCAAGCACGCGCGCGATGCACAGACGCTGCTGCTGACCGCCCGAGAGCGCCAAACCATCCTTGTTGAGCTGATTGGATACCTCTTTCCAGAGGTTGGCGCGCTTGAGCGATTCTTCCACGATGTCATCGAGGTCGCTTTTGCTAGTCACGCCCTGCAGACGAGGGCCAAAGGCGACATTCTCGTAGATGGATTTGGGAAACGGGTTGGGCTGCTGAAAAATCATGCCCACGCGGCGACGGAGGTCGACCGGGTCGACGCCCTCGGCATAGATATCGTTGCCGTCGAGCGTCATGGTGCCCTCGACGCGCGTACCCTCGATCAGGTCATTCATGCGGTTGATGCAGCGCAAAAACGTCGACTTACCGCAGCCCGAAGGGCCAATGAAGGAGGTGATGGCGTTTTTGGCGATGTTGAGGTCGAGCCCCGTCAGCGCATGAAAGTCACCGTACCAAAAGTTGAAATCCTTGGCCGTAATGGCCGCTTGCTCCAGCGTGGGAGCGGACTGATAAACGGACATGGGACTCCTTAACTAGCGACGCTTGCGCGACAGGAAGCGCGCAAACAGGTTGAAGGCCAGAATGATCACCATCAGCAAGAGCGCGGTGCCGTAGGCTGCGTTCATGTTGATGCCGTCGTTGGCAAGCAGGTACAGGTGAACGGTCATGGGGCGGCCGGAATCGAGCGGCGAGATAGGTAGATTGATGGCCTGGCCCATGGTGTAGAGCACCACGGCGGTCTCGCCAATGGCACGGCCGATGGCAAGGACAATGCCCGTGGCAATACGGCCAAAGGCAGAAGGAAGCACGATCTTGGAGACAACCTGCCACTTGGTGGCGCCCAGGCCATACGCGCCCCAACGGATATAGCGCGGAACGGCGCGAATGGCCTCTTCGGTGGTGCGCATGACGATGGGAAGCATCAAGAGCGCGAGCGCCAGAGCGGCCGAGACCATCGAAAGGCCCAGACCCATAGCCTCGACAAACAAGGCGTAGCCAAACAGGCCCATAACGATGGAGGGCACCGAGGCCAAAGCGTCAGCAGCGTAGCGAATGAGCTCGACGATCTTGCCCTGCTTGGCGTACTCGGCCAGATAGACGGCTGCCAGCACAGCGATCGGCGTGCAGATAAGCATGGCGAGCGCCGTCACATAGACGGTCGAGACGATCGTGGGCCAAATACCGCCCTCGGCGTTGACGCCCTGGGGCCAACCGAAGATAAAGTCGAGCGAGATGTGTGGCAGGCCGTTGATGACCACGTAGGCGATGATAGCGACCAGCACCAGCGTGGTGATGTATGCCGCGGCACGGAACACGCCAAGCATGATCTTGTTGGACAGGTCCTTGTTGATGCGGCCCTTCTTGCCGTGGGAAAGGGCACGCTTGATGCGCTCGCGCGACGAGGTCGTATCGACCGTCGTGTCAACGGAATCGGACATAGCCTACCCCCTCTTCTTCTTGGAAACCAGACGGACGACGCCCACCAGCGTGGCGGAAATGATAAACAGGACCACGCCCATGCCGAACAGCGCCGAGCGATGCAGACCCGAGGAATAGCTCATGTCGAGCGCAATCTGGCTCGTGAGCGTCGAGATGGGGCTCGCAATGCTGTCGGGAATAACCGGGGCGTTACCCACGACCATGAGCACGGCCATGGTCTCGCCGATGGCACGGCCCATACCCAGCACGATGGCATCCACGATACCCAGCTTGGCGGCAGGTAACACGACCTTATAGATAGTCTGCCACTTGGTGGCGCCCATGGCATACGATGCCTCGCGAATGCCCATGGGAATGGAATTGAGAGCATCGATGGTAAGCGTCGTGATGGTGGGCACGATCATAATGGCGAGCACGAACCACGCCGTCAGCGCGCCAAAACCAAGACCGCCGGTCAGTTGTGCGATAAACGGGCGGATGATGATCATGCCAAAGAAGCCATAGATGATAGAAGGGATGCCGGCCAACAGGTCAACGGCAGGGCTGATGAGCTTGCGCACGCGCTTGCTGGCGATCTCGACCAGATACACGGCCGTGCCCACGCCTAGGGGCACACCCATGGCGAGCGCACCGACGGTCACCAGACCCGAGCCGGCAAGCAGCGACACGATGCCGTAGTGACCCTCAGAGGGCGCCCACGTAAAGCTAAAGAAGTCCGCCAGACCGATGTCGGTAAAGACGGGCAGCGCCGAGTACGTGGTAAAGACAAAAATCAGGATGACGGTAACAACCGCCAAGAACGCGCAGGCAAAGAAAATCCACTGCAGCGCCTTCTCCTTGATATAGGTGCTGCGCGATACGAGCGCCAGCTCGCGCTTCTTGGGCGCCTGAGCATTCTGCTCAGTCTGGGAGTTTTCCTGTGCTTCCATGCTACTCACTCCCCTTCTCGTCGTTGGTGACGGGAATAAAGCCCGCCTCGCGAATCTGCTTGTCCATCTTTTCGGACGTCACGTAGTCGATGTAATCCTGCGCCTGCTGCGAAGGCGCACCCTTCACAAAGAAGTAAAGGTCGCGCGAGATGGGATAGCCGCCACTCGCGACCGTCTTCTCGGACGCCTCAACATGATTGACCGAGACGGCCTTGACCGAGGTCTTGGCGTTGAGGCTATCGACGAAGCCCAGCGAAATGTAGCCGATAGCCCCGCGCGAACGAGATACCACGTCGCGCACCTGGCCCGTGCCCGAAAGAACGGCGGAGCGGCGATCGAACAGGGTGCCGTCCATCACGATGGTGCGGAAGGCTTCACGCGTGCCAGACGCCTCATCTCGGTTGATAACCTGAATCCTCAGGTCCTCGCCACCGACTTCTTTCCAGTTGGTGATCTTGCCGGCATAGATATCGCGGAGCTGCTCGGTCGAGAGGTTATCGACGGGGTTGTCTTCGTTCACGATGACCGCGATACCGTCGTGGGCAATGACGATGGGAGTCAGGCCCAGATCCCGTTCGTCGGCATTGAGTCCACGGGAGGAGCTGGCGATATCGGCCGTGCCAGCGCTGACGGCTTCGATGCCAGCGGAAGAGCCCAAACCGGAAACGAGCACGTCGATGCCGGTCTCCTCCTTAAAGCCCTCTGCCGCAATCTCGGCGATAGGAAGGCAGGTCGTGGAGCCGGCCACGGTAATGGAAGAGGTAGAAGATCCCGAAGAACAGGCGCACAGCGTAAGCGTAAGCACAGCGGCGCTCAGGACCGATACGATCTTTCTCATAGCATCACGCCGATCGCGGCATGGCGCCCACAGGTGCCGTCCTCGTTACGGTAGGAATAAAAGCGGTCGTTCTGACGCACGGTCGAAAGCTGGGTATTCACGATATTATCCGCGTCGACACCGACATCTACCAGCGCCTCGCAAATGGCAGCGGAAAGATCGAGCATGCGAGAGGCACTCGCATCGATGCAAGAGAACTCGACGGCAAAGCGATCCATGAGTTCCTGGGATACCTCATATTCGTCAGCCAAGATATGGGGGCCGATATAGGCGGAAACGTCGCTCGCATCGCAGCCGGCAGCATCGCAAAGCGCCTGGCACGCCTTGGCAGAAATACGTGCAATCGTGCCCTTCCAACCGGAGTGCACCACGGCAAATCCGCCGGGGGCCACCAGCACCACGGGAACGCAGTCGGCAAAGCAGAGCAGCACGGGCACGTCATGGGCCGTACAGACGATGGCATCGCAGCCCTCGGCAATCTGCTCGCGAACAGCCTCAAGATCGTCGGCGCCGTTCGAAGTCACCGTAACGATATGGTCACCATGTACCTGATTGGGCACGAGCAGATTATGCTCGCACTCAGTGGCGCCCATAGCTTCGAGCGCTCGACGACGATTTTCTTGAACAGCAAAGGGGTCATCGCCTACATGCGAGCCCAGGTTGAGCGAGGAGTACGCATCTTCGGAAACGCCACCGGTGCGCTCGGTAAAGGCAAAGCGAACATCGGATGTCGCGCCCTCCACCAACGTAACTCCATCATGGTCGACACGCGAAACGTTGTCCGCACGTGCTGCCATACTAAAGCCTCCTAATAACACAAGTACCGCGGCATCGCCGCTACAGCCAGCGTTTATACGGCTGTCATACTTCCTTAAAAGGATACCCGCAGCGGTAGGGACCAAACGTAAAGGGAACGTAAGGAGATTGGAGGCTTTCGTTTACAAACGAGAAACAAAACGGGGTACATCCAAATGGACACACCCCGTGCAGGTCGTTGAGAAAAACGAACTAGAAGCTACCGCGCTTCAGGAAGTCGGGAAGCTCGAACTGGTCGTTGCCAAAGTTGGGCAGCTCGGTACCACCGACGTTGCGAGTCGGCGCGGCCTGAGCCGGGCTGGCAGCCGGAGCAGTGCGCTGCGGCTCAGCGGAAGCGGCT
>DBEWTI010000145.1:0-2973 GCA_048205975.1 Collinsella sp. | reverse complement strand
TGATAGGTACAACGATGATTGCCCGCTGGGCTCCGGGGCGGGGGTTAAGTTTATCGCGAGTTCCGCACGAACAGGAGGCCACGGAATGTGGCCTCCGTCGTGAGCAGGACTGTAGAGCAGGAAACTTAACCCCCGCCCCGGAGCCCAGCGGGCAACCCCTCCCTTGTGCTCTATCACGCTAAAGTGTATGATTCTGAACGTTACATGACTCACTTTACCTAACTAAAGTGTCATCAAGGGGGAATACCATGAACACCGATATGTCTCGTCGCCAGTTTGTTGGTCTAGCAGGCTCGCTCGCCACGGTGCTTGGCCTTGGTCTTGTCGGTTGCGGCGGTGGTGCCGGCAAGGGCTCCGCTGCTGGCTCTGCCGCGGCCAAGGATGTGAAGGGCGCCGCCGAGTCCAAGAAGCTCGTGGTGGGCTTTGACAAGTCCTATCCTCCGTACGGTTTTGTGGGCGATGACGGCGAGTATACGGGCTTTGACCTCGACCTTGCCAAGGCCGTTGCCGATAAGCAGGGCTGGGAAGTCGATTACGAGGCCATCGATTGGGATGCCAAGGACACGCTGCTCAACTCCGGCGCCATCAACTGCATCTGGAACGGCTTTACCACGGAGGGCCGCGAGGACGACTACACGTTCTCCGAGCCGTACATGCTCAACGAGCAGGTGCTCGTGGTCAAGAAGGATGCGGGCATCAAGAGCTGGGATGATCTTGCCGGCAAGACGGTGATCACCCAGACCGATTCCGCTGCTCAGGACGTGCTCGAGGGCGATCAGAAGGATTTGGCGGCGACGTTTGCCACGCTCGACACCATCGGTGAGTACAACACGGCCTTTATGCAGCTTGAGAGTGGTGCGGTCGATGCCGTGGCGTGCGACCTTTCGATTGCTCAGTATCAGCTTGCCGCAAAGCCCGATGCCTATACGCAGCTTGATAAGCCACTGTCCAGCGAGCACTATGCCGTCGGCTTTAAGAAGGGCGACACCAAGTCGGCCGACGCCGTGACCGAGTCGCTCAAGGCGCTCTACGAGGACGGCACGGTTAAGGACCTGTGCGACAAGTATTCAAGCTATGGTCTATCTTTCGATAATTGGGTGCTCAAGTAATGTCTATTCAGGTCATGATGCAGATGCTTGGCCAGGGATTCTTGGTCAGCTTGCAGCTGTTTGTGCTGACGCTGCTCGGGTCGATTCCGCTGGGAATCCCCGTGGCGTTCATGCGCATGAGCAAAATTGCGCCGCTTCGCTGGATTGCGCGCATCTATATTTCGGTGATGCGCGGCACGCCGCTCATGCTACAGATGTTTGCCATCTACTTTGCCCCGTACTACGTGTTCGGCATCTCGCTCACGCCCGATTCCAAATGGACGGCATGCGTCGTGGCGTTCATCATCAACTACGCCGGTTACTTTGCCGAGATCTATCGCTCGGGCCTGCAGTCCATTCCGCGCGGTCAATACGAGGCCGCCGAGGTGCTGGGCTACTCGCGCCTGCAGACGTTTTTGTACATTGTGATGCCGCAGGTTGCCAAGCGTATTCTGCCGGCGATGGGCAACGAGATCATCACGCTGGTCAAGGACACGTCGCTGGCGTTTGCCATCGGCGTGGGGGAGATGTTCTCGACGGCCAAGGCGCTGGTCGCCTCGCAAGTGAGCATGGTGCCGTTTGCGATTGCGGCGTTGATCTACTGGGTCTTTAACTTTGTGGTCGAGATGCTGCTGGGCGCCGCCGAAAAGAAGCTGGACTATTATCATGACTAACTCAGTGATGAAAATCGAAAACGCACGTAAGGCGTTTGGCGGCAATGAGGTGCTTAAGGATATCTCGCTCGAGGTAAAGCGTGGAGAGGTCGTGGCGATTATCGGGCCTTCGGGTGGCGGCAAGTCCACGCTGCTGCGGTGTGCCACGCTGCTCGAGACGCTCGACGGAGGCTCGCTCTCGTTTGGCGACCTTGCCGTTGCGACGGATGCGGGTTCGGGCGCGGTCTATGCGAAGGGCGATGTGCCCAGGCAGGCGCGCTCGCGATTTGGCCTGGTGTTTCAGAACTACAATCTGTTCCCGCACTATACCGTGATGAAAAACATCACCGATGCGCCGATCCGCGTTCTTAAGCGCCCGCGCGAGCAGGCAGAGGCACGTGCATGCGAGTTGATCGCGCAGATGGGGCTTACGGGCAACGAGAACAAGGTTCCTTGTGAGCTTTCGGGCGGTCAGCAACAGCGCGTGAGTATTGCCCGCGCCCTAGCGCTCGACCCGGAGATCCTGTTCTTTGACGAGCCGACCTCGGCACTCGATCCCGAGCTGACGGCCGAGGTGCTGCGTGTCATTAAAGACCTTGCGGCGCAGAATATGACGATGGTGATCGTGACCCACGCAATGCAGTTTGCGCGCGATGTTGCCGATCGCGTGGTCTTTATGGACGGCGGTCGTATTGTCGAGGAGGGGCCCGCCGAGCAGGTTATCGACCATCCACGCGAGCAGCGCACGCGTGAGTTTTTGAGCCGTATCGAGGGATAGGCTCAGGTATTTGCTCAACTATTAATTGAGGCGAAGCCGCCGCAGGTCTTACGGTCTGTGGCGGCTTTTTGTTTGCATCGGCGGGGTTCAATAATCGCCTCACAAGCTTGTCTCTTCCTCTCGCCGCCTGTATTCATACGTGTGCCGAAAGGTGTGCATGGACGGTCGCCCGTGAGGGTAGGGTGGTGGCATAGGACATTTGGAGGGTGAGTCGGCTCGGCTGCCGACCATGCTGCTCCCGGGATGGCACCGACCGCGAACTCTCCCCGTTGGCGTCGCGCATTGCGCGCGGCCCTGCAAGGAGGTCATCATGGGTGCTCCCAAGACCGGTAACGTAAGGAACGTGGTGCTCGTAGGCCAAGGCGGGGTGGGCAAGACTTCACTCGCCGAGGCCATGCTCCACCTTTCCGGCAAGACCGCCCGCCTGGGCGGCCACGACGGCACCAAGCCCACG
>DBEWTI010000134.1:0-41584 GCA_048205975.1 Collinsella sp. | reverse complement strand
AAAGCCTCGCCGCCTCGAGGGCCTCGTCGCGGCCCAGGCGCCGTACACTCTCTTCTTGGGGCCTCGCCTTTCCTTCCATTCGTCACCTTCCGTACTCCACCGACGACTTCTAGGCGGTTTCCCCGCCCTTTCAAGAAAGGGCGGAGGCGGGGCATGCCCCGCCTCTTACACCACATCTCTGCGCGCTACCGATTTAGATGCGCGCTCGGCCGCCTCGATCACGTGTTTGGCGAGGATCGCCGTCGTCACAGCGCCCACGCCGCCCGGCACGGGCGTGATGGCGTTAACGACCGGCTCCGCAGCATCAGAATCGACGTCACCCACCAGCTTGCCAGCGGCCTCGTCCCAATTAATGCCAACATCGATGATCGTCTGGCCCTCGCGAACCGCATCCACGCCAATCGTACGCGCGCGTCCAACGGCGGCAACCACAATGTCGGCAGCACGACACTCGGCAGCAAGGTCGCGCGTATGCGTATGGCACGTCGTCACGGTCGCATTGCGCGCCGTAAGCATGGCGGCAACAGGACGCCCGATCACCAGCGAGCGCCCGACCACAGCAACCTTAGCTCCATCCAGCTCAACGCCGTAATGATCCAGCAAAGCAAGCACGGCTTCGGCTGTGCAGGGGGCAAAACCCTCGCCGCGCCCCGAAAGCGTGGTGAGCAGCGAAACCGGCGTCATGGAGTCAACGTCCTTAGCAGGATCGAGTGCCGCGGCAACCGCGTCCTCGTCAAGGCCGGCGGGCAGCGGGCGGAACATCAGGCAGCCATGAACAGACGAATCGGTATTGATGTCCTTAATGGCCGCCAACAGCTCGTCCTGCGAAACATCGGCGGGAAGCAAAACGCGGCGAGCTTCAATGCCAACCTTCTCGCAGCGCTTGAGCGCACCGCGCTCGTAGGATAGGTCGTCCTCGCGTTCACCCACACGCACGATAGCCAACGTCGGAACAACGCCTCGCTCGCGCAGGGCTGCGCAGCGAGCAGCAAGTTCCTCAGTCAACGCGCGAGCAACGGGAGCACCCTTCAGCAGTTCAGCCATGGCTATCCTCTCTTCCTTGCAGCGTCGGCGGCGCGGCGCGCCAGCGCATCGGCGCGCGGCAACCACGTGTCGAGCAACTCATCACACGCCGTCTCGAGTTCCTCAGCACGAGCGCGATCCTTCATAGACGTGGTGTTCGCAAAGAGCGTCAAGCTCGCGCCCTGCATAGCAGAACGGCAGAACACGGCGCCGCACGCCACATCGGACAGCAGCTGACGCGAACCCTTGTCGGCCATGTCCTCGAGCAGCGCCAGTGCACGCCCGCAGGCATCCATAATGCGATACGGCGGCATAGCGGCCACATGCAGCGCATCCTGAATCGCGGTCGCTCGAGCCGGATCGTCACGCGGAATACCGTACGCCGCGGACACCTGCCCATATGCACGAACGTCCTCGGCAACCAACTCGACAAGCTCCTGGGCCAGCTCATCAGCCTGGGCAAACGCGCGCGTCAGGTCATCCGCGCGATCGGCAAGCGCGGGGTTGGTCGCGCCGTAGCGCGCGACCATCCCGCACAGCGAGGCGCCCAGCGCACCCACAAAGGCGCTCGCGCTGCCGCCGCCGGGCACCGGCTCGCGCGCGGCAAGCGCCTCGGCAAACCCGCGGCAGGTCTTGTCCATCATCTCTTGGCTCATACGCATGCACCTTCAAGTCATATACATCGGTCGGGTGGCAACCGCCGACCGACCGCATCGATCACATAATGGTGCTAAGTCTAGCCCATAAGTACTCGAGCGTCAGCGCACCTGGCCATCGCGGATTTCTATGACGAACGATAGGCGTCGGCACCGCAAACATGGGACACATGGCCCACCTTTCGAGACTCCCGGACGACGGCAACTGGGGCATACATATAGATAAGGAGCCCCATGTTGGGGCAACGCTCATCACGGCACCGGACGACGAATGGAGGAATAACCGCACAGCAAACAAAGCCATCGTGTGCGCGTAGCCGCCGCCCCAGCGATCCGCGGCACACGATGTCCCTGGCAGACAAGGAGGACGCCACCATGAAGAAAAAGACCCTATCAATCCTTTCCCTTTGCATCGCCCTCTTTGCCGCATTTGCCCTTGTCGGCTGCGGCGGGAGCGCATCGGGCGGAGGCGGCAGCACCGCCAAGAGCGAGAGCAAGGAAAAGGCCCCCGTCGCCAAGAAGACCGACTTCATCTGGTTTAAGGTCGAGATGCCCGAGGGCGTCGGCGTAAGCGACTCCGCCGGCGAGAACGCCGACAGGGTCCAGCTCACCTTCCCCGAGAACGAGAACACCACGGTCGACCGCTTTATCCCCGTTTGGGAAGAGAAGATGACGGCAGAAGAGGCTCTTGCCGATGAAGGTCGAAAGAACAGCATGTTCCAGTGGAAAGTTGGCGACCCCGTCGAGTACAACGGCAGGACATGGCTCACCGGAACGTGCGAGGACAACCGCGGCACCCATACCTATCTCTTTACCGACGTTGAGCCGGGAAGCGTTTGCGTTCTCATCGCGAACTTCGACCAGCACAAGAAAGAAGCCGAGACGCTCCTCAACTCCATCGAGTTCCCCGATGACATGGCAGAGGCAGTTTCCGAGGCGCGCGAAGTCGAGATTTCGAGCATCGAGCTCAAGTAACGGGACACCCGCACGCGCCTACGCGCACCTGCGCACATGCGCCCCATTAAAGCAACGGGCACCCAACCCCGGGGAGGGCCGACAGGCATCGGCCCTCCCCTCTTTTGGACCCGCGCATATTGCCACTTGTCGGCGCAAATCCGGCCCTCAGAATGGGACACATGGCCCACCCTAGCGAGCCGTCCACGCGTACAGTAAAGGCAGGTAATCCATGGGCGGTTACAGATCGAGGAGGACACGACCATGAAAAAGAAGGCCTTTGCGATTCTCACCCTCTGCATGAGTCTTTTTGCCGCGGTTGCCCTGGTGGGTTGCGGCGGAAGAGGCGGCGCTACCGGCAGTGGCGGTGGCGGCGGCGCAGAAAAGCCAGCCGTGGATATGAGGACCGACTTCATTTGGTTTAAGGTCGAGGTCCCCGAGGGCGTCGAGATCACCGACGTCGCAGGCGACACTGCCGACAGGGCCCAGTTTAAGTTCACCGAGAGCGAGCACGCCAGCGATCGCTTCATCCCCGTCTTCGATCCTGACAAGAACGCCGACGAGCTGTTCGACTACGAGGCAAAGTGGAATGCCAGCTTTGAGTGGACCGAGAATGACCCCGTCAAGTACAACGGCAAGACTTGGCGCAACGCTTCCTATACACACTCGGGCGGCGTGACGACCGAGTACTTCACCGAAGCAGGCGGCGGCAGCGTCTACGTGCGCATCGACAACGTCGAGGAGCACAAGGATGCCGTCGAAACCATGATGAAGTCTCTGGAATTTGCCGACGACATCGCCGAGGCCAAGACCGAGGCCATGGATGTTAAGCTCGACGATATCGAGATTAAGCGCTAAGCGACTCGCGAGCGCAACGGGAAACACGGACGCAGTGCAAACAAGCGACGGTGCCCCAGGTTTCGTACTAAGGGAGGGCCGGTAAACCGACCCTCCCTTTCTTATGCCGATAGCCGACGAACGCGAGGGTGCCGGGCGGCAAAACCACCCCCAGCGCGGTAGCAGCACAAATAGACAAGCGCCCCAACGCGTCCGCCCGCCGATTTATAGCGCCGCGCAGACAATTAAGCCAACACGTTTAGACATCCGGGCAGTATAGTTACCAAAAAGAGTGCATAACCGCACCCTGCGAACGGAGAAGTTATGACCGAACACCACGCCATCAGCCGTCGAGCATTCACGTTGGGCCTAGGACTCGCAGCATTGTCGCCATTTGTAAGCCTGCCCGAAACCGCGGGATTGGGCCTTCCCGTGCGCGCGGCATTTGCAGACGACGCCACCACAGCGTCGGCCAACCTCAACAATTTCGTCATTCGCCTTCGCCCCGCGGGCTATTTTCGCACCGCGAGCGTCAACGAAGACGGCAACGTCATCGGCAACGTCTGCCACCTGTTTAATGACGGCACGTCCAGCAAGCTCATCCTTGAGAACGTAACGACCAAGAATGACGATACAAACTGGTATGCTATCCGCACCTTGCTCAATTTCGAAGAGCATAAAAAGACGGGCTACAGCATTTGGTCGGTCGATGGCGACTCGGACAAAGACGGAAAGGTCATCCACGTATGGAGTGGCGAGTATGACAACAAGCCCAGCCGCGCTTTTGCGTTCGAGCGTCAATCAAACGGAACCTATATCATCCGAGACCGCACGGTCGAGAAAGAAACCGAGAAAAAAAACATTAAGTACCTGGCAATAGAATCGAACGGCAAAGACCAGGACAACAATAAGATCTGCCATAAGAGTGAGAGCATTCCGTGGGAGCTCGAACTTATCGGTTATGACATGAAAAAGAACGATGCCACGGTTAGCAGCATCGACTGGGTCACGTATAGCAGCTACGTCGATGGGCCATGTTGGATGAGCCACGTCGACGACGACAAGTACCTCGACGAACTGAGCATCCCGGGTACGCACGATTCGGGCACCTGCAGCGTGGACAACGACACTGAGCCCCAATCCTCGCAAGTAAAATGCCAGCAGGATTACATTCCCACGCAGTTGCTCGAGGGAATCCGCTATTTTGATATCCGGCTCGGAAAGGGCGATGACCCCGGCATCGACCACGGAATTTTCTATCTGCTTAAAAAAGACGGGCACTTTTTTCATCTTTCCTATGTCATCAGGTACTTCAAAAAGTTTTTGAACGAAAACCCGTCAGAAGCGCTTATCATGCTCGCATCGCGCGGCAACGATGAGGCTACCGACGAAAGCATAACGACGGCCTTCGCCAAGGTTATGGCCGATAACCCCAACCTGTTCTACACATCGGGCCACGTCCCCACGCTGGGCGAGGTGCGCGGAAAGATTGTCCTGCTGCGTCGATTTGGGCTCGCCGGCAACAGCGTAAGCGGCCACACGTGGGGCCTCGACCTCACCCAATGGGATGACAAAATCAAGGCGCATTCCGGGCAGTCGATGTGTCTCGTCCAAGACGCACGGGGATTTGAAGCCATAGGGGAAACGGGCAATGAAGAGCCCTATTGCACCAAGGTATATGCCCAGGACAAGTACAAACTCACGGGAACCGACAAGCTCAGTTGGGTCGATAATGCGCTGAAGGAAACGACCGGGCGCACGCGCAACAAGGTGGACGTCGTGGACGATGCCGGGGCCACGGTGCAAGTCCAGGAGCGTTGCTGGTCTATCAACTACACCAGCTGCACGGGCTTGTCGCATGGAGGCAATCCTTTTACCTCGGCACGAGTAGTCAATGAGCATCTGTATAAGAGCCCGTACATCAACCCCAGCGGCAACGAGAAAACAAAGTCAGATTACCTCAAGCACATTGGCATCATCGCATCCGACTTTGTTGATGCGGCGCTGGCCCGGAGCATCTACCAGCGCAATTACGATACGCAGCACAAGCAGACAGCTTCGTGCTACCTCCCAGCCCGCATGCGCATGACGTACGGCGACTCGCTGAGCGATGCCTCGCTCCAGGATGGCAAGACCGTTGGCGAGGGCCATTTCCGCCTCGTCGACAGCAGCAACGTACTCAACGTGGCGGCTTCGGGCCATGCGTTTGCCATCGAATATGTGGATGTCGACGCCTTGGGCAACGAGACCGTTACGGAGCTGCGGGGCTCCGTGCCCATCGATATCGATCCACGCGCGCTGACGCCCCATTTTGAGGGACTCGAAGGCCTTAAGGCCGGCGAAGACGTGCGCGCCAAGATTGCGGCATCACTCGAGGGCAAGCTCGAAACCGATGCCTGCACGGCCCATCTCGAGTTTGTGCACGACGCGGACGGCGCTCCGGGCGCGGCAATGGCCGAGGGCGAAACATTTGCCGCAGGAACGTACTGGGTGCGCGTGAACGGTCTCTTGGGCGACGCGGCGCAGAACTACACGCTCGCCAGCGATGGAGCCGCAAGCTTTACCGTAGCGGCCTCGGACAGTGCAGGCGGCGCCAGCACCGGCACGGGTTCCAACGCAGGCGGCGCCGACAAGAACGGCAAGAGCAACAAGAGAGACCAGGGCAAGAGCTCGGGCGGAAAGCTCGCCAACACGGGTGACGGCTCCGGCGTTGCCGCCGGGCTCGCTGCCGCCGCCGTGGCGACAACGGTCGCAGGTGCAGCAATGCTTGCCAGTGACCGCGACAATACCGAGGACGTTAACGAATAGGCAAGCCGGCCTTTTAGACACATCGACTCAATCGAGGGCGCAGGATACCGTTCTGTGCCCCCGATTTTTACCTTGGCCCGAACGCCGCCATAGGCTACATCACCGAGTTCAGCGCGTTCACAAACTCCTGGGCCTTCGCACGGCTGCTCAGACTAAAGACGCAAGCAGTCAACAGCCTGTTACGCAGGAAAACGTCGCGGCCCTTGATCCTGTTGACCCCCGTGATGTCCTTAAGGTAGACAATCTCGGTGTGCCTGTCGCCAAAAGTGCCCTTCTTGAGCACCTCGATACGATTGGGGTAGATCTTAACGTCTTTAAACCTACCCGAACCTTTGTCCTGGAATAGCAGCGTGTTGTTGTCCATACGCGTCACTCCCGTGGGGTTCGCTAAAACTGTCTCTATTGCCACATTTTAGTCACCGCAAGGCTCCCATGCGAAGGTGCCAGACAGCACAGCAATTCGTGTCCGCGCGAGGCTTTAAACTAGATGCGATAAAGATGCATTCCACAAGAGGAAAGTGGGGCGACAGTGATGGGCGAACTGGTAAACCGTGGAGAATCGGCAATCGTGCCCGAAGGTTTTTACAAGCAGGTTTCCTCGATTCTCAACGCCGCTCGCGACAAGGCCTATACCGCCGTTAACTTTGCGATGGTTGAGGCGTATTGGGAGATCGGCAAGAGCATAGTTGATGAGCAGGGCGGAGAGGAGCGCGCCAAGTATGGAGAGGCGCTGCTCAAGGCCCTCGCAATCAGACTTACCAAGGATTTTGGTAAAGGTTTTGAAGCAAGAGAGCTGCGCAAAATGCGTCAGTTCTATCTTGCATTTCCAATTCGGGACTCACTGCGTCCCGAATTGAGCTGGACACATTACCGCAGGTTAATACGCATTCCTGACCCCGAAGCTCGCACCTGGTACATGAACGAATGCGCCGACTCTCGCTGGAGCACGCGCCAGCTCGAACGCCAGATCAACACCATGTTCCGCGAGCGCCTACTTGCCAGCAAAGACAAGGAGGCTGTCACCCAAGAAATCCAAAAGAGCGCCCCAGCTCGTCGCCCCGAGGATATCATCCGCGATCCATATGTACTGGAGTTTTTAGGTTTCTCGGACGATACTGCGTTTCGCGAGAGCGATCTAGAGCAGGCGCTCATCACACATCTTCAGAAGTTCCTGCTGGAGCTTGGCCGTGGCTTCGCTTTCGAGGCGCGCCAAAAGCGCATCACCTTTGATGGGCGCCATTTCTATATTGACCTTGTTTTTTACAACTATCTGATGCGCTGCTTCGTGCTCATCGACCTTAAGACCGATGACCTTACGCATCAGGACCTGGGCCAGATGCAAATGTATGTGAACTACTACACGCGTGAGCTCATGAACGAAGGCGACAATCCGCCCATAGGCATCGTGCTCTGCGCGGACAAAAGCGATTCGATCGTCGAGTACACGCTGCCCGAAGACAACGACCAAGTGTTTGCCGCCAAATACCTGCCGTATCTTCCAAGCAAGGAAGAGCTGGCGCGCGAGCTGAGTGCCGAGTACCGCGCCATCAACGAAGCGACTAATGGCGAAACGCAAGGGTAGCAGAACGTTGCGACCGAAACGCCCGCACCCCTGCGAGCCGCCCCGTGCTGCACTTCCCTACTTCCCAAATATCGCAGCGAACAATCCCTTGCGTTTGGGCTTTTCTTCTCGGTAGGAACCCTCAGCTGCCGTTGCAACCTGGCGCGGTTGCTCGCCGCCTCCACGGCGCACGATCTGGTATAGGAACGGCGATTTAACGTATTTGACCTCGATGGGCGTGGCATGCACGGTGCTCTCGCCGGACAGATGCAGGCTCGGATTGAGCGGCGCCACGATATGCGTCTCGCGCTTATCGCTAAACACCACCGCTGCCGCACGACCCGTCTGGCCGTTTACGGCAATGCGCACCTGCTCGCCATCGCGGCTATCCGTCGCCGGACGATCGACAAAGTAGACCGGCACCATCACCAGACCGTCCTTATGCTTGCGGGCCTTGCGCGCCCAGGTTCGGATGCTCTTTTTATTGAGCCCAAGCACTGCCTCGGCATCGTTGCCGACAATGTCGAGCGCCAACTTATCAATGACCACCTGGTCCTTGGTAGACGCATCGACGGAGACAACGCGAAAGTCACCTTCCTGCATGGCCGGGTCAAACGGCCCAACCTTGGCAAAGTCCCACGGCTCCAAAATGCCCATAAGGCGAACATCCAGATAGTTTGCCCGCGGATACGCCCAGTCGAGCACCTCGTAGTACACCAGGGTTTCCTTGCTCAGGCCCTTGCCCGGGAAGCTCGCCATCATGCGCAAATCCGCGAGCGCCATGGGGAAGTAGAAGAGCATCATGTCGTTTTGGATCGCATCTTCTACATCGTGCCCGGCAAAGGCGTCGGGGTACTGACGCACCAGCTGCAGCGCGTTGGCACGTGCCTGCTGCGGCGAGATTTCGCAGGGAATACCCTGCTCCGGCACATACTCCGCACCCACGCCCATGGTCAGACGTTTGCTAAACGTACCGGGCTTGAGCAGGTCGGCAATGCCGATCTTGTTGCCGCAGGACGGGCACTCAAACACACGCTGCGTTGATTCGCCCTCAAAGGACGCTCCGCAGAAGGGGCAAGGAATGCTCACATGCGTGGCCTCTTGGAACTCCTGCGCCGTGCCGCGATCCTCCCACAGCAGATGTTCCAGGACCGACTGATTGCGCCAGTGCGAATTAAAGAAATACCAGTCCGGGTCCTCCGGGCGCTCGAGTTGCGACACATGCGTGAGCTTGAGCAGTCCATCCACCACCGTCAACGGCGTATGGCGAATGCCCAAAGCGCTCTTGGGCTCTCCGGCGTCCGCCTGCCACGGAACCACCGTGCCGCAATAGGCGCACTCAAAGCTGCGCTTAGCCTGGTGCGAGTACATAGGGCCGCCGCAGTTTTGACATTTAATGGCAAACATCTCGTCCATGGAAACGTCCTCCTTTGCACAGGGACTGTCGACATTAAGTATGTCGAGCAAACAGACATATGCCCATACCCATGTGGCCCAAAATGGACCACCCAGGCAGACGAGAAGGCTCGCTCGTTAGCACCGGCAGACTATTGCTGCATTTTCTGAGCATCGGTGCACGGCGCCCCCGCGCGAGCTACACTATCCCCTTAAACATGATTGTGAGGACGACCGCTATGCTATTTGTAAATCGGCTGGTACATACGCTTGTTCCCGGCAGCGAGAGCGAGCCGGTCGATGCATCTTGCCGCACCAACGCGGGCTTTTCCGCAAGCCTCGTCTGCATTGGCCTCAACATCACCCTGTGCCTGGCCAAGGGAATCGCGGGCCTGCTCGCCGGCTCTGTCTCGCTCATCGCCGACGCCTTCAACAACCTCTCCGACGCCTCGAGCAACATCGTGAGCCTGCTCGGGTTTCGCCTTGCCAGCCGCCCGGCAGACGAAGGCCACCCCTATGGCCACGGCCGCTACGAGTACCTAGCCGGTCTGTTCGTCGCCGTCCTGGTTTGCGCCGTCGGCATCAACCTGATCCTCGAGTCGGTCACCAAGATCATCAAGCCCTCCCCCACCGCTTACACGCTCGTTTCCCTTGCGGCACTGGCTACATCCATGCTCGTCAAATTCTGGATGGCCGCATTCAACCGCGCGCTGGGCAACCGTATCGATTCCGAAACACTCATTGCCACAGCACAGGACTCCAAAAACGACGTCATCACCTCGGGTTCGGTCTTGATGGCGGCGCTTATTTCGCAGACGACCGGCTTTGACCTCGACGGCTGGGCAGGCCTGGGTGTGGGCATCTTCATCTGCATCAGCGGCATGGGCCTAGTGCGCGACGCCATCAGCCCGTTGCTGGGACAAGCGCCCGACCCCAAGCTCGTCCAGGCAATCCGCGACAAGATCATGTCCTATCCGCAGGTCCTAGGCACCCACGACCTGATGGTGCACGACTACGGCCCCGGTCGTCAGTTTGCCAGCGCCCACGTGGAGATGCCCGGCGAGGGCGACGCATTTGAACACCACGAGATCCTGGACACCATCGAGCACGACATCAAGCGCCAGATGGGCATCGGCATCACGCTGCACTGTGACCCCATCGCCACCACCGACGACGACCTGCGCGGCTGGGTCAAGCGCGGCATCATGCAGATCGACCCCGCGCTCTCCATCCACGACCTGCACGAGCACGACGGGTTCGTTTCGTTTGACCTGGTGCGTCCCGACGGCTTTGACATATCCGACGAGGAGCTGCTGGAGCGCGTGACACGCATCGTGCACGAGCGCCGACCCAATGCCTCGTGCGTCGTCACATTTGACTCAGGCTTTAGCTCGCCCGAGCGTCCGGCCGAGCAGCTGTAGCCCGCTTAACAGCTAGTTTCCCTGAGCGCCCGAAATGCCGTTTTGCAGGGCATCCCAGGCGTTCGTTACCATATCACCCAGGTTCTGCGCGGTATCGCCGAGATCCTGAGCCGTGTCACCCAGCTCTTGGGCCTTATCCCCAAGCTCCTGTGCCTTGTTGCTCAGGTCCTCCAGCGTATTAGAGCTCGAGCTGTCGGTACCGCTTTGGCCGCCGGACGAGTTGCCCGAGCTGTTCTTGTGCGTGAGTTGAATTTCGAGATTGCCGCTGTCGTTATAGTAAGCAGAAGTAACGACCCAGTTGGCATCGATGACGGGCGTTGAGCCATCATCAGTCAGGACCACGGCATTCGAAAGATTGGCACCGCGCGACTTGAGAAGTTTCTTGGCGTTGGACCAGTACTGCCCCGGGATATCGCTCAGATCGACGGTGCTAGACGAGGCGGACTCGGTTTGCTCGGCAGCGGTATCGGCCGTTGAACTCCCTCGCTTGTTGAGCATGCCCGACACGATGGCAAACACAATCGAGAGGGCAAAGAAGATCGCCAGCACAATCAGGATCTTCTTGATCACGCTCGACGAACGCGACGGCTTCTTCTCCTCGTCCTCGCCATATTGCGGAATCGACTTGGGGTACTCGCGATACGGCTCGCGCGACTCGTAGCGAGACTGCGCCGTGCGAGGCATATACGTCGTCTGCTGAGGCTGCGGAATGGGATTTTGCGGCAGGTCATCATAGGGATTCGGCGTCGAGGCGGCATAAGAATCCTGCGGCGCGTAATCAAACGGGTCCGGAGCTGCGTTGCCATAGGGGCCTTGCGAAGATGCAGCATAAGAATCCTGCGCCGTGTCGCCATAGCCCATAACCCGGGTGGGCTCGGCAGAAGGCTGCGTCGCGGCGGGGTCGGTAAAACCGGGGTTGGGAACAACGCGGGTCACATCGGCGCTATCGCCAGCCTGCGCGGAACCGTAGCCGCCCATTACGGTCGTCTTATCCTGGTCCATGCAACGATTCCTTTCCGTCGCCCTTAAGCATCAAGTTATCCATGCATTCTACCCGCGCAAAAGCCTATGATGGGCAGAGCCCGTCGGTATCTACAAGACATGCGCGACAGGTGGCAACAGGCGAATCGAGGAACGTCATGGCAAAAAGCAAGCTCATCAAAGATACAACGCGCGCCGAACGCGAGGAGATCATCAAGCTGGCACTCGCCGGCTGCGGCAACGGCAGCTGCGATAACTGCGGCAGTTGCAGCTTGGGGGCTGGCGACCCATACGGCACATACCAGCCCTACATTGACGGCAAGATGGAAATCGCCGACATCAACATGATGGTCGCCGAGCGCAACGCCAAGCTCTTCGGCCTCCAGCGAGGCTAGAAAACAAAAGCCCCGCCGGACCTTGGTGGCGCGACGGGACGGACAAGCGGCTATGGGCAGCAGGCTTAGAACAAGCCGGTAATGTTGCCGTCGTTGTCGACGTCGATGTTCTCGGCCGCGGGGACCTTGGGCAGGCCCGGCATGGTCAGAACACTGCCAGTCAGTGCGACCACAAAGTGGGCACCGGCGGAAACCTTGAGCTCGCGCACCGTGATGCGGAAGTTCTCGGGAGCGCCCAGGGCCTTGGCGTTGTCGCTAAAGCTGTACTGCGTCTTGGCCACGCACACCGGCAGGTTGCCAAAGCCGTTCTCGCGCAGCTCGGCGAGCTGGCGCTTGGCGGCCGGCGTAAAGTCAACGCCGTCGGCGCGGTAGACCTTGGTGGCAATGGCCTCAAGAGCGTCGGCCACATCGGCGCCGTCCTCATAGGCAAACTTGAGCTCGCTCGGCTGCTCAATCAGACGCATGACCTCATCGGCCAGGTCGAGCGCGCCCTCGCCGCCCTTGGCCCAGACCTCGGAAAGCTTAACGTTGACGCCGAGCTTCTGGCACTCGGACTCGATGAGAGCAAGCTCGGCCTCGGTGTCCGTCGGGAAGCGGTTGATGGCGACTACGCAGGGCAGACCATAAACGTTCTGGATGTTGTCGACGTGACGCAGCAGATTGGGCATACCGGCCTTGAGAGCCTCGAGGTTCTCCTCGTTGAGGTCGGCCTTGGCAACGCCGCCGTTGTACTTAAGCGCGCGGGCGGTAGCGACAATCACGACGGCGCTGGGGCGAACGCCCGTCATGCGGCACTTAATGTCGAGGAACTTCTCGGCACCCAGATCGGCACCGAAGCCGGCCTCGGTAATAGCGACATCGCCAAAGCGCATCGCCATACGCGTAGCCATGATAGAGTTGCAGCCGTGGGCAATGTTGGCGAAGGGGCCGCCGTGGACAAACGCGGGCGTGCCCTCGAGCGTTTGCACCAAGTTGGGCTTGAGCGCGTCCTTAAGCAACGCGGCCATGGCACCCTGGGCCTTAAGGTCGCGGGCACGGACGGGCTCGCCGGCAAAGCTGTAGCCGACGACGATCTCGCCCAGGCGCTCCTTGAGGTCGTTAATGCTCGTAGACAGGCACAGGATTGCCATGACCTCGGAGGCGACGGTGATATCGAAGCCGTCCTCGCGCGGCACGCCCTGGGCCTTACCGCCAATACCGTCGATGACATGACGCAGCTGACGGTCGTTCATATCGACGACGCGCTTCCAAGTGATGCGCTTAACGTCAATACCGAGCTGATTGCCCTGCTGAATATGGTTGTCGAGCATGGCGGCCAAAAGGTTATTGGCGGCGCCGATAGCATGGAAGTCACCGGTAAAGTGCAGGTTGATATCCTCCATGGGGATGACCTGAGCCCAGCCGCCGCCGGCAGCGCCGCCCTTAACGCCAAAGACGGGGCCGAGCGAAGGCTCGCGCAGGGCCACGGCACTCTTGACGCCGCGTCGGCGCAAGCCATCGGCCAGACCGATGGTCGTGGTGGTCTTACCCTCGCCAGCGGGTGTGGGGTTGATGGCAGTCACGAGGACGAGCTTGGCCTGGTGGTCAGTCGGCTCGTTGAGCAGTGAATAGTCGACCTTAGCCTTGTCGAAGCCGTACGGAATAAGGTGCTTAACGTCGACGCCGGCGTTCTTGGCCACCTCGGTAATAGGCAGCGGCGTGACAGAACGTGCGATTTCGATGTCAGTAGGCATGGGCGGTCCTTTCGTTACCGAATGAGAAAAAGACCAATTCAGCATAGCACGGGCACGCAATAGTAAAACACCCATAACCGATGAACGGCGATATGTTTACCCGATGCCCAGCGATAGCCCAACAGCCCGCCAAAACAAAGCGCCCTAAACGGTAGGTTCAATCCCCAGGTGCTCAAAGGTGCGAAGGGTTGCCTGACGGCCCTGCGGCGTACGAATCATCAACCCGCACTGCAGCAGATAGGGCTCATAGACATCCTCGAGCGTGCCCGGATCCTCGCCCACCGCACTGGCAAGGGTCGTAAGTCCCACGGCACGACCGGAGAACGTCTTAGCGAGCGTCTCCAAAATGCGAATATCCATCCAGTCCAGACCGAGCTCATCGATCTCGAAGAACTCGAGCGCCTGGCGACAGATATCGAGCTCGATGGGACCGTTGCCGCGCACCTGTGCGTAATCGCGCACGCGCTTGAGCAGGCGGTTGGCAAGACGTGGCGTGCCGCGCGAACGCGAGCCGATCTCGAGCGCACTGGGGTGGTCGATCGTCACGCCCAGGATAGTCGCCGAGCGCGTCACGATCTGCGCGAGCTCCTCGACCGTGTAGTAATCCAGGCGATATGAAATGCCAAAGCGGTCGCGTAACGGGCCGGTCAACATGCCTGAGCGGGTCGTTGCCGCTACCAGCGTAAACTTGGGAATATCCAGGCGAATAGAGCGCGCCGCCGGACCCTTGCCAATCACGATATCGAGGGCAAAGTCCTCCATCGCGGGGTACAGGACCTCCTCGACCGAACGGTTGAGGCGGTGGATCTCGTCGATAAACAGCACATCACCCGGCTGCAAGTTAGTAAGGATGGCTGCCAGGTCGCCGGTGCGCGCGATGGCAGGGCCACTCGTGGTCTTGATCTGAGCGCCCAGCTCGTTGGCGATAACGGTGGCCAGCGTGGTCTTGCCCAGACCCGGAGGGCCCGAGAAGATCACGTGGTCGAGCGTCTCCCCACGGCTCTGCGCCGCTTCGATCAACACGCGCAGGCTCTGCTTGATATGCTCCTGGCCGCAGTAATCGTCCAGGCGCTGGGGGCGCAAAGTGCGATCGACATCGAGGTCCTCGGCCGTCAGCTCCGAGCCCACCATGCGCTCGCCGTGCGCCATGGATGCCGCCGGCGAGTTGCCGGGCGTCGCCCACAGGTCCTGAGAGTCATCGGCTTCCCACATCACGCATCCATTCCGAGTCGCTTAAGCGCCGCGCCGAGCAGATCCTCGACACGCATATCCTGCCCATCATACCCGCTCAGAGCGACATCGGTCTCCTGCGGGCTAAAGCCCATGGAGAGGAGCGCCGCACGGGCGTCATCGATGGCCGAGGGAGCGGCAGCGGGGACCGGCATCGCAACCTGCCCCGGGATCACGTCGACCGGCACAAAGCCCTTGTCCTTGGCAAAGGTGCTCTTGAGTTCCAGGATCAGGCGCTGAGCTGTCTTTTTGCCCACACCGGGTACCTTGGCCATGCCCTTGTCGTCCTCGGCCATCACCAGTGAATACAGCTGCCCCACGGTATAGGTGGAAAGCACGGCGAGCGCCAAGCGCGGGCCAACGCCCGACACGGACACGAGCCGGTC
This sequence comes from Collinsella sp., assembly GCA_048205975.1. Classification (GTDB taxonomy): domain Bacteria; phylum Actinomycetota; class Coriobacteriia; order Coriobacteriales; family Coriobacteriaceae; genus Collinsella. The sequence continues at coordinate 26,204 of DBEWTI010000134.1, read as the reverse complement.
GAACATCGTGCGCTCATCCTTTGAGGAAAAACCGAAAAGTGTCATGGCGTCCTCGCGCACCTGCATACGCGTGTAGAGGCGGACCTCGCCGCCGGGCGTCGGCAACGTGGCCGCAGTGCTGCCCGAGATGCCGAGCTCAAAGCCAACGCCCGACACGTCGACGACAGCAGAGCTCATCGTGGCCTCGACAAGCGTTCCGTGGAGCTGGGAGATCATCAGTATCCGGTTCCTCTCTGTTGATAGAACTCGCCGCCGGTAAGCGCCCGGGTGCGGCTGAGGTTTACGTGGCAGATGGCGCAGGCCAGGGCATCGGCGGCATGGTCGGGGTGCGGGTCGTGGTCGAGCTGCGTGAGCGTGCGCACCATGTAGGCGACCTGCCGCTTATCTGCGGCGCCGGTACCCACCACAGCCTGTTTAATCTGCATGGGCGTGTACTCGCCAATCTCGAGCGCGCACTCCGAAAGTACCACAAGCGCAACGCCGCGGGCATGCGCCGTAGGGATGGCCGAGCGAACGTTGGCGCCAAAGTAAATGCTCTCGATGGCAGCGGTATCGGGTCGATAGCGTTCGACAACGCCCTTGAGGTCGCGGGCAATATGCGACAGGCGCACCGCGAGCGGACTGCCCGCGCTGGTCTCGATACAACCGTAGGCGCGACAGCGAACCTCGCCACGCCGCTCCTCGATAATCCCCCAACCCGTATGAGCCAAACCGGGGTCAATGCCCAAGATAACCAAGCCGACCTCCCCTCGTCACCAGCACAGCACAAGGCAAGGCCCCGCGCACTATTCACGAACGTCTGTTCTAGAATAACACAACGGGGGCAAAGTGCTTAAAGCAAGATAGATTCGGCAGAAGCAATGTGTGTAAGAGAATCTCTCCCGCAATGTTTCCGTCTGCCCTAGTTCTGGCTAAAGAACGGGAACTGCCTCGGATCCACCGGCGGATGCGGCATCGGCGTGCCCTGGGGTCCACCCTGCGGGCCACCCTGGCCGCCCATCATCTTATCGATGGCGTCCTGGACCTCGCCCTCAAACTTCTTCATACCCTCGTGCAGGCGGCGCTGACCGTCCTCAGAGCGCAGCTCCTCCATCTGTTCGGGCGAGATACCCAGTAGCTCACCCAGCACGCCCATCATCTCGTTTCGCATGCGCTCGCTCGTATCCTCGTCAGCAAAACGGCGCACCTCGGCGCGCGCCAGCGAATCGACCGTCATACGCTCCTTGCCGTTAAGCCCCAGGTCGGACCACGCGAGCATGTACGGCCAGGAGCGCTCGGCAAACGAACGGGACGAAACGATCGGCGCCGTCGGCAACATACGGCGGGCAGCCTCACCCTGTCGAACGAGCATCAGCAGCAGCGAGCAGGCCTCAGGCTTGCCAGCGGCCATCGGGATGTCGTCGAAAGATCGATTGCGGTCCACGTGCGACTCGAGCGCACCATCGACCTCACCCGGCTCAAGCCCGCCGAGCAGCTGTGCCGCGCGGTCGAGCATATCGACCGGACCGTCGAGCGTCGAGAGCGCCTGCGCCAGCACTCGCTCCATACAATCTTCCACCGCGTTGAGCGTCACGAGCTCTTGGGGCACCACGGCAGACGTGCGGTTGCGCACACGCGCCACAAACTCAAGCGTCGACAGGCACACATCGCCAAAGGGCGCGTAATCGCCCTGGTAGCCGCCGCAAAGCGCCGGCGCCGCCAGCGCGTACTCGGTTTTGGACAGCGGGCTCAGCGCCATCGCACCCAGCTCGAGCGCCGTGTCCTCCAGCATGAGGCCCAGCGTGCGCGAGCGCAGACGCTCGGCATCGCCCGCCGACACGTCGCGATCGAGCACGCGCGCCGCATCCGGTGCATCGCGCTCGACGGTGCGAATGTGCAGACGCTCGGCGATGGCGCGGACGGCGGCACAGCGGGCAGCCTCGGCCTCTTCCTGCGCCGGCGTAAAGATACGGTTGCGCCCCAGCACCAGGCCAATCACATTACGCGGGCCCAGAGCGTCGACGGCCAGCGCCGCCAGCAGGGACGACGGCAAGTCGCCCTCGAGTGCCACCACAGCACGCGACGCACCGTGGGCTCGGGCGTTGTCGCGCACGGCGAGCACCAGCGCCTGCCACAGCCACTCCTCGGAACGGAACTCGGGCAGTTCGTGATCTTCCAGGGCATCGAGCATCACGCCGCGCTGAATCTCCTGAACCAGCAGGCTCTCCTCAAAACACGGCGCCTGGGCCACCACGCGACCACAGTCGTCGAGCACAAACGAACCGCCGGTATACACCGACTCGTCATAGGCACCGACCGGCGCCATGCAGGCAAACCACACGCTGCGCTTGGATGCGATCTTGCGGTAGGCGCCGCTGCGTACGGCGGCAATGGCGGCAGTCTCGCGGTCGGTCATGTCAAACGCGTTGAGTTGGAAATACGCAATGAGGTCAACACCGGTCGGCAACATCTCGAGTTCGCGGTCCAAGTCAAAAATCACGGCAATGCGCACGCCGTCCACGTCGAACACCGGCGGCGCCCAACGCGTGTCGTTGTTCTCACCACGCTGCAGGGCAATGCTCGAACGCGCCGGCACCACATGACCGTCCTTGAGCATCATGTAGTCGAGCAGCGGCTGGCCCTCAAACGAAACCGCCGCGGGCACGATGCAGATCATGTCAAGCTCCTGGATACGCTCGGCGACACCAGTCAAGCCGGCAAGCATGTCGTGCTCAAAGTCGGCAGTGCCCACCAGGCCCCCGGGCATGGCGCCCATAAAGAGCGGAGCCGGAACGCACAGCACGCGCGCCCCGCGCTCGTGGGCCAGACGAGCCTGGTCCTCGATGCGGCCGCAAATGCCCTCAATATCACCCAGGCGCATATCGATCTGTGCAAGCGCGAGCTTCATGGCTCAGCCCTTTCCGTCGTAAACCATCGTTGTCGTAGTAAAAGCGCCGGCCGCATAATGCAGTCGGCGCTCGCATGTGCATATGCTAGCTATGATACCCCGAGCGGGGGCGCGCTCCTAGAATGTCGCGGACCACAGCCCGTGCAGGTTGCAGTAGGCATAGACGGTACCGGTCTTGGAGCCGCCCGCGAAAAACGTCGCGGGTTTCATGCCGGGCTCAAGGTAATGGACCTCTAGGCGGCCCTCGGCCTCAAGGGCGATCCACTCAATATAGTGCTCGGGCAGGCTGGGGTGCTCGACCGAGCCCACGCGTGCGCGGATCACGTGACCGTCACGCTCGCTCTCGACGACCGGCACGTGCTTCTCGTGCGCCGCGTCCTCAGTGTTTGCGATCAGTTCCGTGCAACCGGCAGGGGTTGCAACGTCGTTGCCAAGGGCGGCGATGAGCTTACCGTCGGGGTCCTTAAAGAATTTCGCCATGATGTTCTCCTTTGCTGATGTGCCAATGTTCTTGATGGTTCTTATGCCCAAAGGCAGACAAACCATCCACGGCATGGCAAATGAACACATAACGGACGGGGACGATGGGGCAGCGTGTGCCATCCGCCTTGGCGGCCCCACCCGAGCGGGTTAACGCCCGTCGCCGCCCAGCAGTGCCAGAACATCTTCGCGGGTAAACAGCGCCGACGAGATGCCGTCGCCGCCGAGCACGCTGTTGACCAGGTCGCGCTTGGACTCTTGCATCTGCATAATGCGTTCCTCGATCGTGTCCTTGGCGATGAGCTTGTACACGGTCACGGTATGTTGCTGGCCAATACGATGCGCGCGGTCGGTCGCTTGGTCCTGCGCCGCCACGTTCCACCACGGGTCGTAGTGAATGACCACGTCGGCCGCCGTCAGGTTAAGGCCCACGCCGCCCGCCTTGAGCGAAATCAAAAAGACCGGAACCTCGCCCGCTTGGAACTGCGCGACCATCTTGGCGCGGCTCTCCTTAGACGAAGCGCCCGTGAGCTTAAGGAAGGCGATGTCTTCCTTGGCCAAGCGCTTACCGATGATATCGAGCATACCCGTAAACTGGCTGAACAACAGGATGCGATGCCCGCCGTCGAGTGCGCCGTGCACGAGCTCCATACACGTATCGAGCTTGGCGCTCCCCGCCTTGTAATCCTCGTAGTGTAGACGCGGGTCGCAGCAGATCTGGCGCAGCTTGGTGAGCTCGGCGAGCACCTTGAGCTTGTCCTTCTTAAACTCCCCAGCCTCGCGGTGCTGCACCTGCTGGGCGATGCGGTCCTGGTTGGCCAGGTAGAGCTTGCGCTGCTCGCCGGCGAGCTGTGCCATGACGGTGTCCTCGATCTTCTCGGGCAGGTCGGCCACCACGTCTTCCTTAACACGGCGCAGTACAAACGGCGACACGAGCGCCTGCAGGCGAGCGGCGCTGTCACCCTCGGCGTGCTCGACCGGGCTTTCGAAGCGCTTGGCAAACGACTCGCGCGTGCCCAGCAGGCCCGGCATCAAAAAGTCGAAGATGCTCCAGAGCTCGGACAAGCGGTTTTCGATAGGCGTGCCCGTCAGGGCAAAGCGCACGCCGGCAGGCAGACGTTTGGCAGCCCGCGCCACCTGCGTGAGCGGGTTTTTAATGTACTGGGCCTCGTCGAGCACCACGCGGGCAAAGTCCTGCTCGACGTACTCGTCGATATCGCGCCGCATAAGGTCATACGACGTCACGACCACGCTATGCTCGGCCACGCCGGCGATCTGTACACGACGTTGAGCCTTGGCGCCCACAATGGCGCACACATCAAGCGACGGGGCAAAGCGCTCCAGCTCGGCGGTCCAGTTGTACACGAGTGAGGCCGGGCATACCACGAGCGTGGGCTTGGTGTCCCCCGCCTCCACGCGCGCCAGGATATGCGCGATCATCTGGAGCGTTTTGCCCAGGCCCATGTCGTCGGCCAAGATGCCGCCAAGGCCCAGGTGTTCGAGCGAGCCGAGCCACTGGTATCCGTCGACCTGGTAGCCGCGCATCGTTGCCTTGAGCGATGCCGGCACCGTAAAGTCCATCTTGCCGAGCGTGTCCAGGCGCTCGACGGTGCGGCGGAACGCAGCGTCGCGATCGGCCTCGAGCGCCGGCGTGCGTGCGAGCATGCTATCGACAAAAAGGGTGCTCGACGCGGGGAGCGACACGCCGTCGAGCAGGTCGACGGCATCGACGCCCAGATCTTCGGCAAGGCCAAACGCAGCGCGCGCTCCCTCATCCAGGCGCACGATGTCGCCGGACGTCAGGCGCGCAAACGTCTGGTGGCGCTTGTACGAGTCCAGATAGATGGCAAGATCTGCCGCCGAAAGCCCGCTCGCGCCCAGCTCGACATCGAGCAGATTGCTCTTGACGGTCGCACGAACCGAGAGTTTGGGCGCGGGACGCACCGAAATCTGGCGCAGACGGTCGCTGAGCATGACCTCACCCAGCTCGGACAGGGCGGACAGACCCTCGGTCAGCAGGCAGAACAAGCTCTCATCATCGCGCTCCTCAAACGCCAGACCGCCCTCGTAGAAATCGAAGTACAGAGCCGCTGTATCCATAACGCGAAACTCCGCTATCTCGTCGCGGGGCGGCACGCCGGGGCGTTGCTCTTCGAAGGGACTGCCCGGAGCGCCCAGGCTAAAGAGATCCGCCGACCAATCGCCGTAGGTAACCGTAATCTTGCAGGTCACGAGCCCATCGTCGACGCCGATCGCCATAGCAAAGCTCGGCTCGGGTGCCACGGTATCGAGCGCGGCGGGCGCGGTGAGGTCGGTATAGTCGCGCAAAATGGGCAGCGCCATGCGGCAGAACTCACCCACCTGCTCGGCGGCAATATGGGCGGGCGTGCGGCACGGCAGCAAGCGTGACAAAAAAGATGCGGCATGCTGAGCAAATGCAGCGTCGGTACGGCGCGCGCGGCGCGTGTCAACCAAGTAGGCGGCATCGCCCGACGCAAAGCAGTACATATCGGCGGGCAGGCGCAGGTCATAGCTACCACCAGCCGCCGGCGCGATTTTGGCGGCAAGGAACGGCGGGCGCTTAGCCAGCGCCTCGTCCTCCCCTTCCGGAGGCACCTCAACCGCCACGTCATAGGTGCGATGCGTCGTCGTCCCCCGCGACCAGGCGGGCTCAAAAGAGATGGTCTGGCCGCGCAGCAGGTCCAGCACATATACGATGCTATGCTCGGACAGCGGCAACTGACGCTCGGCAACAAAACCGCTGCGGGCAAAGTCGTACGACGCCGAACGCGAGCTTGTGATGTCATCGAGATAGGCAACTGTCGTCACAACAAGGTTGAGCAGCTTTGCCGATGTTTCGTCAAAGGCCTCAGGTGAATGGACAAACGTGAGCTTCTTGCCATAGGAGAACGTGCCGCCGCGCACGTAGGCATCGGCCATGCCGTCGATGTCCTTGACCACGTAGGACACCGAGCCGCAGCGAATGCGGAACTCGAGCGCCCAGCTAAAGCGGTCAGCGAACAGCGGATTGTAGTACGGCACCAACGAGGGCTCCAGCGCCGCTTTGGGGGCGTCGGGATCAACGGCACCGGCAAGCTTGCGGCGCATACTCGCTAGCTCATCCATGCGCGCGTCCGAAAGATCGGAGAGCGCCGCCATGAGGCTGGGACTCGTGGGGACGGGCGCCGGAAAGGGAAAGTTGGAATTGACGGCCGGCGCTTTGGGCGCGGTGCGCGCGGGCTGTTTCGGCTGCGCCGTAAACGTGCGGACCGGCGTGCGCAAACCTTCGACGGGCTCGGCGCCGCTGGCATCCAAATACGCCAGAGCCGTGGCAATAGCGTGCTTGCACATACCGGGGTAACGATAGGCGGCGGGGCAATCGCAGCCGTAGTCGATCACCTCGTGCTCGTCCATGTCGAGCGCCACGTGCGTCTTGTACAGGTCGCCGCGCGAGCCGCGCACCGAGCCCTCAACCGTCACGTTTTTGGAGAAGCGCGAGCCGCTGTCCTCGATCGACAGCACGGCGCCGTTGAGCATGAGCGAACGCCCCTTCATAAAGGTGCCGCTCAGCGCCGCCTCTTTCCGGAGCGCCTGCACAAACGTCCCCTGCGCCATCACTTCCTCCAATCTCACCCCGGGTAGCTTAGATAACCGTCACACGGCCCTGGTTACCCACGATGGCCTTGGCCTCGGCCAGCAGCGGAATCGAGCGCGCGTTGACCTTGGCCGGCACCTCGGCACGCAGCACGCGCCCGTCCACCTGCTCGATAAAGATCTCCACGCGGTCACCGCCCGGGTTGGCGGTAAGCACCGTGGCAAGGCGCGCCATATTGCCCTGGCTAAAGCGGCTGTTGGGCACCATGACCTCAAACACCTTGGGCTTGTTGTTCTCCTCGTTAAGCTCCAGCGGCACAATCTCCTGCGCGATGATCTGGTCGCCGCGGTCCGAGCGCTCGAGCTTGCCCTTAATGCGCACAAACGCATCGGACAGCTGCGCGCCGGTCTCGGGATCGACCTCGCCGTACAGGTACCCCTCGGCCTCCTTGTAGGTCTTGGGGAACACCACGACCGTGGCCTCGCCTTCCATGTCCTCGAGCTGCACGATGCCCATGGGGTCGCCGTTTTTGGTCACGCGCTTGGACACGCTCGAGACCATGCCGGCCCACCACAGTGCCTTGCCCTCGGGAATCTCCTGGTTGATGGTGCCGCCCGTAGGATTCTGAACTTCGTAGCCGGTATCGATCTGCGAGAACGAGAAGTCGCGCGCCTTGGCTAGTGCATACTCAAACGGGCGCAGCGGGTGGTCCGAGACATAGATGCCCAGAACCTCCTTCTCCTGGCTCAGCTTAAGGTGGCGGTCCCATTCCTGGCCGTCCGGATCGGGCACGCTCACCTCAAAGCCCGAGCCCTCAACGTCGCCAAACATATCGAAGAACGAGGTCTGGCCGCTCGCGCGGTCCTTCTGGCGTTTTACCGCGGCATCGATGATGTTCTCGGGGTTGTTCTTGTCCACAAAGTGCATCATCTGGCGACGCGGATACCCCGTGGAGTCGAAGGCGCCTGCCTTGATCAGCGATTCGATCACACGGCGGTTTGCCTGGCTCGAGTCCACGCGCTCGACAAAGTCGTGCAGCGTCTTAAACGGGCCGCCCGCCTCGCGCTCGGCGATAATCGCCTGCGCCACGCCGGTGCCCACGCCGCGGATGCCGGCCAGACCAAAGCGCACGCCCTCCTTGGTAGCCGTGAACTCGGTACCGGACTCGTTGACATCTGGCGACAGCACGGGGATGCCGTCGTGACGGCATGCCGAGACGTAGTGAACGATCTTGTCGGTCTTGCCCGTATAGGACGTCAGGACGGCCGCCATGTACTCGTGCGGATAGTGCGCCTTGAGCCACGCCGTCTGCATAACCAGGATGGCGTAGCCGGCGGAGTGCGACTTATTGAAGGCGTAGGACGCGAACTCGAGAACATCGTCCCAAATCTTCTGGGCGACCTCGCGCGTGTAGTTGTTCTTGATAGCGCCGTTCATCCAGTGGTCGTAGGTGGTCTCGTCCGAACCATCCTCCCAGTGGAGTACCGTCGACGTGAGCAGCTTGATCTTTTTCTTAGCCACGGGCTTACGAATACGCGAGTCCGATTCGCCCTTGGAGAAGCCGCACATCTCGACGGAGATGAGCATAACCTGCTCCTGGTAGACCATGGTGCCGTAGGTTTCGCCCAGGATGTCGTCCAGGCGGTCGTCGTAGGAGACCGCCGGCTCCTTGCCGTTCATACGGTTGATGTAGGACGAGACCATGCCGGCGCCCAGCGGGCCCGGGCGGTACAGGGCGATCAATGCCACGACGTGCTTGTACTCGGTGGGCTTCATGTTCTTAATCGTGGCCGTCATGCCGGCGGACTCGACCTGGAAGACGCCGGCGGTGTGACCGGAGCCCATGAGCTTAAAGATCTCGGGATCGTCAAAGGGAATCTCTTCCTCTTTGATGTCGATGCCGAAGTTCTTTTTGATGTTGGCTTTTGCCTTGGAGATAACAGTCAGCGTACGCAGGCCCAGGAAGTCCATCTTGAGCAGGCCCATGTCGGCAACGGTATGGCCCTCGTACTGGGTAATCTCGACGCCGCCCTTGGTGTCGAGCTTGGTGGGCACGTGCTCGTTGACGGGGTCGCGGCAGATCAGAACGGCGCACGCGTGCACACCCTCGCCACGGGTAAGGCCCTCAATCGAGAGCGCCGTGTCGATGATGCGGCGGGCGTCGTCGTCCTTTTTATATGCCTCGGCAAAATCGGGGTTAAACAGATCCTCTTTGCCGGGTTGCTTTTCGAGCACCTGCTTGAGCTTGACCTTGGGGTCGCTCGAGACCATCTTGGACAGGCGCTGGCCCATGTAGACCGGGTAGTCCAAGACGCGCGCGGCGTCGTTGATGGCCTGCTTGGCCTTAATGGTCGAGTAGGTAATGACGTGGGTGACCTTCTCGGGGCCGTAGAGCTGGCGAACGTGCTCCACGACCTCGAGGCGCCGCTCATCGTCGAAGTCCATATCGATATCGGGCATCTCGGTACGCTGCGGAGACAGGAACCTCTCGAACATCAGGCCGTTCTCGAGCGGGTCGAACGCGGTAATGTTCATGGCGTAGGCGACGATAGCGCCGGCGGCCGAGCCACGGCCGGGGCCGACGCCGATGCCGTTGTCCTTGGCCCATTGCACGTACTCGGCGACAATCAAAAAGTAGGCGGCAAAGCCCTTGTCGCAGATGACTTTATATTCGTACTCAAAGCGCTCTTTGATGTTGACGCCACCGATCTCGCGCGTGGCCCAGTCGTCACCGTAGTGCTGGCGCAGGCCCTTCTCGCACTCGCGGCGGAACTGGCTCTCGTGCGTCTCGCCGGGGTCGAGCAGCGGGAAGCGCGGCAGGATGATGGAGTCCCAGTCCAGCTCTACGTAGCACTTGTCGGCGATCTCGAGCGTGTTGTCGCAGGCCTCGGGGCAATACGGGAACATCGCCCGCATCTCCTCCTCGGTCTTCATATAAAACTCCGAGCCGGTCATGCGCATGCGGTTGGGGTCGTCGACCTTGGCGTTCATACCGATGCACATGATGACGTCCTGCACCGGCGCGTCCTCGCGGCGCAGGTAGTGGAAGTCGTTGGTGGCAATGACCTTGACGCCCACCTGCTTGGCGATATCGATGAGCGTGCGGTCCATCTGCTCGTCGGTCAGGCCGTTGTCGGTGGTAATGCCGTGTTCCTGGATCTCGATGTAGAAGTCGCCGGGGTCAAAGGTATCGCGGAAGGTCTCGGCCCACTTGATGGCGCCTTCCATGTCGCCGCGGTCGATGTACTTGGGGATGATGCCCGCGATGCAGGCGCTCGTGCAGATCATGCCCTTGGCGTGGCGGCGCAGATTGTCGAGCGTCACACGCGGCTTGTAGTAAAAGCCCTGCACGGCGGCCTCGGAGACCGTCTGCATCAGGTTGACGTAGCCCTCCTGGTCCTTGGCCAGAAGGATCATGTGGTAGAGCTCGGGCTTATGGTCGCGGGCGAGCGTCTCGTCCGGCGTAAAGTAAACCTCGCAGCCAAAGATGGGCTTGATGACCAGGGGCGGCTTGAGCTCGTCGATGTTGCCCTTCTCGTCCCACATGGCCATGTCCTTCACATACTGGGCATGCTCGCGCGGGTTTTCCTCGGGATCAGGCTCCACCAGCTCGTCGCGGCGGTCCTTTTCCAAGAAGGCCTTGTCGTGGCTCCAGGTTTTGTACTCGGGCGTATTGTGGTTGACGGCGTCGCAGGCCAGCGCCAGGTCGGGCACGCCATACATATAGCCGTGGTCGGTAATGGCGACGGCGGGCATGCCCAGCTCTACGGCGCGGTTGACCATATCCTGGATACGGGTTGCGCCGTCGAGCATGGAGAAGACGGTGTGGTTGTGCAGATGGACGAATGCCATGTGATGAGCTCCGATGCGGGTTCGTGTTCTGACTGAACGATTTTACCGCACGGCGCGGACGGCACCCGAACCTAGCCAAACCCACACGGGTAGTCTTTTTGGGACTCTCAAAAAGGGGAATGAGTGCATCCAGATATATCGAGTATTACTGGAACCCCAGCGATGCGCGGAATGATTTGTGACGAATAGTCATGTCCATCAAGAAGGCTCGACGCTTCGGATAGCTCGTCAATCGATATATCAATTCTTGGAGACCTGTATTCCTACCATTTTTAATGAAACAACGGCGGTAATTGCTATCGCGATTGCACCAATAATACCGAGCGCTATCTGAATGGGATATAACCCCAACACATGTCCAAATATGGAGAAAAACATTGCGGAAAAGAGAGCCCTTACCAGAGACGCGACGGAAAGGATCGTCGCGCGAAGATCGTCCGCTATCGCGTCTTGGATTAAGTTTTCCGAAGTGATATACACCACTTCTGGGAGAAAACAAAGCACCATGCTAAGGCCAAACAAACACAGCGGATTTGAAGCGAACCACGGAAGAATTATGAAAAGGCCAGCCTCGATTAACATCGAGCCGAGCATGGTATTTCTTTTCCCGAAACGCGATGAGAAGAAATCTGCTGCAATGTAGGCCATCGCATTTACTGCATAGGATGCACCGAAAAAGATTCCTATTATGGAGACGGGAGCATCAAATGCGTCGAATACCAACTGATTCAAGTTGTAATAACTCCCATAGAATCCATCGAGCATGCTTGTGCCGATTAGAAGAAGCAATACCGCAAAAGCGGATTCTCCAATGCACCAGGTTTCGCGTCTGAAGATCTTGGCTACGTCAAACCTTTCCTCCCCAGAGTTTTTGGAATGGGTCGCTTCCATCCTCTCAATGGGATACAGAAGGAAAAGCTGCAGAAGATAGAAAACGGAAACGCATACGTAGAGTGCACTCCAAGATATTTGGGCAATGAATGATCCAAGTACGATTGCCACTCCCGTCGCGATTGATTGCGCGGCAAGCAGCTGAGCGTTGATGGTGAGGAAGCGCTCTCCTTGACCGGCATTTCGGGCAATTTCATATAAAAGTGCTTGTTCGGATCCCGATTGAAGGGAGTAGGCGAGTGCCTCAACAAGGGAAAGCGCGACGAGAAAGGGGCCTGAGAGCAGCAGCATGCCAGCCGTATGGAAGAAAAGAAGCAGAACGCCCACTTGAATCGAGAACTTCTTTCCAAAGAAATCGCCTACCAGCCCTGTTGGTAGCTCGAGGGCGACCGTTGCAATGTTGTACAGGGCTTGATAAAGCGCGATTTCCGTGACAGACATTCCTTTATCCGCAAGGAAAAGTAGAAACACTCCCCGATTTAAAACAAATCCCGCGAGAACGAAAAAGGCGGAATAGATGTGCAGTTGCGTAGCGGCATTCTTATTCATTTGGCACTTCCAACAACATTTTTTGTCGGGCTGTTCGCTACTGACTCGAAACCCGAAGTGTTCACGGTTTCCGATGAAGAGTCACCTTACCTTTTGCGGTATGGGCGCTTCTCGTACTTATAGCCGTTGAGCTTGTTGCGGCTGGGACGCTTGCCCGTGGCGTTCTCGATATCCTGCATGATGGACCCCGCCAGAGCGTCAAAAAGCTCCTCCGGCGTCACCTCAAGCGTTTTGGTGAGCTGCATGATAGCTCCTTATTCGTTTGAACCGTTCGAGCTATTGTACCGTCCCAGACTCTCCCATGCGTTGCGGTGCTATTTGGACGATTGAGAGCTTTATTCCGGGACGGCCGTGTGAGTTTGCCCAAAGTAGCTAAAAGAGCCCCGTCCCAAAAAGACTGCGGTGGAATCGATAGGGATTCCACCGCAGGTTGTTGAGGGTTAGAGGTTGTAAGTGACCACCTGGGGCTCGCAGGGGTTGGCGGGATCGGCCTGCTCCACGCGGACGAACTTGACCGTCACGGCCTCAAAGCCTGCCTTGTGCAACACATCGGCGTAGACGCGCGCCTGCAGGGCGTGCTTCCCCTGCAGCTGTTCCGGCGTCTCGTCCGGCGTGCCGCCCGTCTTGTAGTCGATGACCAGCGCGCGTGACGAATCCGCCGGGTTCGTCGCCAAAGCGTCGATGGCGCCCTCGGCATATGCACCGTAGCGGGCGATGTCCTCGTCCTCGCAGCCCAGCGAGAAGAACGGCACCTCGGCGCGAACGCACGGCCACGCGAGCAGGTCGGCACGAACAGCCGACTTGAGCCAGCGGTCCAGGGCAACGTCGAAGCGTTCGCGCTGCTCCGGCGTCAGGCACCACAGGCGCGCCAGCGCATCGACACGCTCAGCGGGCAGCGCATCGGCACCTATCTCGATGAGCCACTGGCAGGCAGCATGGAAGGCCGAGCCCAGCGACATGGGATTGCCGGTGGGCTCGACAGTAGCCACGTCCGTATCCGTCATCTCCGAGCCATCCGACTCCGCATCATCGCCAGCCTCGTCCATGGGAACACGCGTCTCGGCGGCACGGTCCTCGGCCTCGGCATGGAGCGCCGCGGCGATCGACGAATAGCTGTACGAATCACGCGCCGGGAACGGACACGTGCCCATGCGCACGCCCGCCGCCTGGGGATACACGAGCTCGAACGCATCGGGCTCGGGGTCGGCAGGACCGGGAACGGCGGCTCGGGTATCTGCACCGGCACCCTCCGGCTCCGCATCGCCGCGGACAAGCCTGCCCTCGGCATCCAGTGAAGCGTTGGCCTCAAACGCCTGCTCGCCAAAGGTAAAGTCCGAAAGCGAAATGAGCTCGTAATCGCCCGGCTGAGAGTTGTCGAACACCAGGCGGTCGGCATCGAGCTGCGGCATGTCCAGAGCGTCGGTCGGCAAAATACGGCGCAGCACGTCATAGGTCAGATCGGTCTCGACGTCGAAGGTCGGCGCCGTCACCTTGCCACGGCTCACGCCGGCATCCATCGCCAAGATCACCAGCTCGCGCGCACGCGTCATGGCAACGTAGAGCAAACGAGCCCGCTCCTCGAGCGAAAGCTGCAGGTCGTCGCTGCGCAGGCGAACGAATGCCTCGGCGGGAGAACCCGTCGCGCAGACATCCTCCATGAGCTCCGGCGGCAACCATAGCGACGTGCCCTTACCCTTAAACGCATGCTCAAACTGCTTTTTGACGTCATCGCCCTTTACGAACGTGCCGTCCGCGAGTTTAACGCCGTCGAAGCGTGCCGGCAGCGCCACGACCTGCGCTCCGCCCTCGACACGCCCCATCTGAGCCGCACCCGAGGACTTACGCACGCCAAAGCACTCCGCAACCGCCACGACCGGATACTCCAGGCCCTTGGAGGCATGCACCGTCATGATGCGCACCGCGCCGTCGCCCTCCTCGTTGAGGGCGCCTGGGGCCTCCTTGCCCGCCAAGAAGCGGTCGAAGGCAAGCGCAATGGAACGCGGCGAGTTACCGAACTCGGCCTCCGCCTCGGCCACGGCATCGAGCGCCTTAAGCACGTTGGCGGCAATGGCCTTGCCCTCGGGACCACGCTGTGCCAGACGCACAAACCAGCCGGAGGCGTTGACAGTATCGCACGCGATGGCGGCGAACGAATCGCGCCCCACACGGCGAAGCGCGTAGCGCAGCACCTCGCGGGCGCGCGTCACGAGCGGCAGGTTTTGCAGGCCCGGCACATCGGAATCGCTCATGATGCCCGCATCGATGTTGCGGCGCGAGGTCTCCCCCGTCTGATCGTCAAGCTTGGTCGCCAGCGCCAAAAACTCCTGGGCGCCCAGCGCAAACATCGGCGATGCCAGCAGCGGCATAAGGCCCTGCGCCGTATCGGCCGGATTGGCAAGCGTGCAGACTAGGGCGCGCACCGTCTGCACCTCGGCAGCCTGGGCAAAAACCGAGCCGCCCGCGATGACGCAGTCGAGCCCCTGGTCGCGGAAAGCCTGGGCATAGACATCGGCATTGGTCATGCGCCCCAGCAGCAGCACCATACCGCCCTGGGGCTGGCCCGCTTTAACGAGTGCTTGGAATCGCTCCGCAATCGCGCGAGCTTTCGCCTGCATTCGCTCCTGCGTACTGCCACCGGCAACGAAGATCGCCTGGCGGCGCGATGCCTTCGCCTTGAGCTTGTCCTCGCGTTTGTCGCTCGGTTCAAGATCCAAGAACCCCTGCATCAAACCACCGGTGTCGCCGTCAAAGACGCGCGCTACGTAGCGCAACACCTCGTCGTGGCTGCGGAAGTTGCGCACGAGTTTGACGAGTTCGCCAGCGGGGGCATCGGACGCGGCAGCCGTCTCGGACGCAGCAGAGGAGCCCACCTTGCGCTCCTGGCGACGGAATACCTCGACCTCGGCGCCACGGAAGCGGTAGATCGACTGCTGCGCATCGCCTACGGTGCACAGCGCGCGCTCCCCCGCGCCCGTCAGGTAACGAATCAAATCGACCTGCATCTGGTCGGTATCCTGGAACTCATCGATCATGACCATCTTAAAGCGACCCTCATAGGCCGCTCGGATGGCGGGATAATCGCGCAGCGCCTCGTACGCCATGCGCAGTAGGTCGTTGTTATCAAGCGCGGACTGGTCAGCCTTGAGCGCGCGGTATTCCACCTCCACAGCACGAGCAAGCCCCACCAGCGCATCGAGCGCCGGACCGCCGCAGGCAAGCACGATATTGATAAATGCATCGGCGGCCTCGGCCTTGAGCAGCTCCACCTGCTCCTTAGGAAACGCCTTGCTCGCCCGAGGCATGCTGCACGACATCATGAGTCGCGCCGCATCCTCCATGGTTTTGCCGCTCGCCTCAAACGCATCGATGGCATCGAGTGCCACCTGTGCTTTCTCGGTCGCGGCCTTGCTCGCACCCAACGCCGCGCGATAGGCGTCGGCAAGCGCAGAGGTGTCGGCCTGGCCGCGCGCCACGCACACATCGTCCATGCCGCCCGGCAGCTGGCTCGATAGCTCCAGCAGGTCGCGCACCAGACCTTTGATGGTGGTACCGGTGCCAAACGGCCCGCCTTCGCCCGCCATGGGATACCAAGCGTAGAGGGCCTTAAGCGAGGCGGCGAGCTCAGGCGCGGCATCGGGCGCCGTCGCGCGCCCCAGCACATGCTCGACAGCCTGATCCATAAGCTCATCGGTATCGGTAAGCACCGTGAACTCGGGATCGATGCCCAGCTCCAACGCATGCGCGCGCAGGATGCGCGAACACATGCCGTGAATGGTCGAGATCCAAGCGTCGTCGACGGTCAGGGCCTCCTCGTCCATACCCTCTTCGATAAGCGCGCGACGCACGCGGTCGCGAATCTCGGCCGCGGCATCTTTGGTAAAGGTAATGGCGAGCACCTGATCCAGATGCTCGACAAACGGACCGGATTCGGGCGAGAGCGCATAGACGATGCGGCGCGTGAGGGTAAAGGTCTTGCCCGAGCCGGCACCTGCCGAGACAAACAGCGGGCGGTCGAGCGTTTTGACGACTTGCAGTTGTTGCGGCATCAAAGTCGAAAGATCCATGGTCTACACGTCCCTCCTTACAAACGTTCCTTCGTGGTTATACGAGCAGCGCGCATGCGCGGCCTGAGCCGACGTCGGGTCGACGGCGGCAACGTTGCCTGCCTCGAGCTCGCGCAGACGCTCGGCAATGCCGGTCTCCACGCGATCGAGCAGCGCATCGAAGTCCATGTTGCCGCCCTCGCCGGGAAAGCCCTTCTTAAGGCCTGGGATGCGGCCGTCGCCGCGCTCTTCCTCGAGCAGCTCGGTGCTCGCGGCGCCGCGCAACGCCGGCTTGCCGCCCTTGGTCGAAAAGTAGAGCGCCGCGCGGGTGTCCAAATCCAGCGCCCGACGCATGGCCTGGGCGTAGATGAGCGTCTGGGTATGTGGCGGCAACCAGCGCGGATCGTCGATGGGCGCCGTGCCCGACTCCTCGTCGCGCACCGTGGGGTCGGCGAGCTTAAACTCCTCGACACCCGAGCGATGCTTGTAGTCGATTACCACGGCGCGATTCCCGGCATCCACGTCAACGCGGTCGATGCGCCCGCCGAGCGGCCAGCCGGCATACTCAACTTTAAGATCGTTAAAGGCAAACTCCAGGTAGCGCGGAGCAAAAGGAGTCAGCGCCTCGGCTTCATAGGCAAGCACACCCTCCAGCTGCGGCAAGATCTCGGCCACCTGGCGCTCCTCCACTGGAGAGAGCGGCACCAGCGGGCCCTCGGTACCGCGCTTGCCAGCGTGCTCGGCCAGGGTCTCGGCAAAGACCTCGTGCAGCAGCTCCTTCGCGCGCGGCAGGTTCATGGGCGTCACGCGCTCCATGCCCTCCTGCGGAAGACGCGCATGCAAGTGCTCCAGCACGTCATGGACAAAGTTGCCCTTCTCCATGTTGCCAAAGCCCGCATCGATGGACTGAGGTTTGACGCGATACGAGACGAACCAACATAACGGGCAGGTGGAATAGGCCTCGATCTGCGAGGCGGACGTCAGGCGCGGCACGAGCGGCGCGTCCTCGCCCTCGCCATCGCGACGACGCAGGACCAAATACGGCACGGCCTCGGCACTCAGATGCTGAGGGGCTTCACAGGTCACGCGCTCGCACTTGAGACCTTCGCCTGCCGCGGGATCGAAGTCCCTTACGATATCACCCTCACCCACGCACTTCGCCTTGTCGGCGCCAGCGGCCTTAGCGTCGTCAGCCGCTTTAGCAGCTTCAGCGGCCTCGGCAGCGCCAGCGGCCTCGGCATGCGCCCGCAGCTCGGTCCACACGGCAGCCGGGTAGCACTCGCGCGTCTGGCGATCGTGCGTCACGCGGGCAAGCGCAACCGGACCGCGCGCGGCCTGCATCGCGCGGCCAAAGCGCACGCGCAGCAAGGCCGCGGGCTCAAGCGTCACGCCCTCGCGACCAAGGCTCGCCGTCAGCGTGGCCAGTGGCCCCTCCTCGTGTGAGAGCGGATAGCTGTCCAGATCGACATCGGCAAACAGCACGGCATCGTAGCTGCCGGGGCGTAGAGCCGCCGCATCGGCAAGCGAAGCAAAACGAACCTGAGCACGTGGCGCACGGTCAACCTCGTAGATCTCGTAATCGTAGGCGGTGCTACGCTTGTCTACCTTGGTGCGAATGCCATCGAGCACGGGCACGGTCGCGACCTGCGATACGTCGAGCGCGCGAGCATCGTTCATAAGGATGTCGATGACGTGGCGCAGCAAAGCCACCTCCGCCTGGCGACGGGCTTGGCCATCCAAGCTGCCCAGCAAGCGATCGGGCAACGCCTCGGCAACGGCAATCATGGCCTTGAGCGCCGTCACGGGCTTGTCACGCCACAGCGCCTGGAACACGTCCGAGACCACGCATGGCACGTTCTTAAACCAGTTTTCTTCGCTGGCAGCCTTGCGCGCGCCCCTCACCTGGCCTTGGACGCTCTGCAGCAGGCTCTTAACGCCCGCGGTAGTCTTGCTGCGCGAGAGACGCATGTTCTTATCGAAGGTACGGGCATTGACGGCATCAGCGCCCGAAAGCGGACTGTAGATCCAGTCGGTAAGCTCCGGCGCGGGCCACCATTCGGTCTTTGACGCCATGCCCTCATCGGCGGCCTTCATGCGCCCGATCAGGCCGGCAAGCGCCGCAAACTGCCTGCCCGCAATGGATTGGGAAAACGCCGTGAACTCAGTCGTCTCGGCCGCAATGTGACGTGCCGCCAAACGGGCAGCGAGTTCGCCGAACAGCTGGGGTGCCCGGGCGGAAACAACGAGCACGCGCGTGGGGTCGGAGTTTGTCGCGGCGCCGTCGCGCGACACGGACTCCTCACATGCCGCGACCAGGTTCTCAAGAGCATCCACATAAGCGCGGGCGCGGGCATGGGGGCCAGCCACCTCTATAAAAATAGGCTGAGCGGCAGGCGCAGAAGCGGTCTCGGACGCGCCGGCGTTCTCCCCCAACGGGGCGACCTCAAACAGCACACCGCGGGCATCAAAGGCAGCAGCCAGGTCCTCGCGCATCGCCGCCTGCTCGCGGGCAAGCAGCACGACGACCTCTCCCCCATTGTTCGCCACGGCAGACAGTAACTCGAGCAGGCCGTGCGTAAACGACGTGATACCGCGCACGCATACGGCGCGGGTGCACGCCGGCAGGTTATCGGTCAGGGCACCGGCCATAATGTCAGCCGCCTCGCAGGGCTCGACCATGTCTCGACGGTCCAAGCCGCTCGCATAGGCGCACAAAAGTTCAAACACGCGAGCCTCGGCGTCGCTTCTGGGCTTGGGCTTGCAAACGTTGTCGCAGCAACGCTCGGCACCTGTCCCTGCCACACCCGGCAGCACATCGCGAGCCATACGCGCGAGCATACGCACCGTGCCCTGGCTGCGCGAAAGCGGCTGCAGGTCGGCGTCGTCGAGACGCGCTACCATGTCCGAAAACAGCATCTGGCGCTGCAGGTTGTCGACGAAACCGCGCCCGTCGCCCAAAAGCTCCCAAAGCGAGCGAAGCCACGATGTAGGCGTCTTGTAGTCAATACCCAGCGAAACGCCGGCTTCCGCCGCATCATGACGGCACAGGTCGAGCTCGGCAAACGTTGGCGCCAGCAGCACGGCACGCCCGTGGCGGGCAATAAGGTCGGCAAGCAGCGCCGACTCGGCATCGCTCAAATCCGTGTCGGCATTGGTGGTATAGATTCGAACAGGCATGGTCCTCCGCTCAAACTGTTCGCAATAATCAATGCATCCATCCTACCCGCCCACGCGGACAGATTTGCCCCACGCCAACAGATTTCCTCCGTCCCCAAAGGATCAAAAAACCGCCCCCGAAGGGACGGTTCTGCGCAATTCGTTTGTTGCCGCTGGCCTACTCGCCATCCTCCAGTTTGATGAGGATCTTGCGATAGCCACCGTACTCGCCATTAAGTGCCTTGGACACACGGCTCACCGTGGTGGACGAAGCGCCGGTACGCGCCTGAACCTCGACATAGGGCTCGCCCTCGTCCAGATAACGCGCGACCTGCAGACGCTGCGATAGATCGCAGATCTCGCGCGGCGTGCAGATATCGGTCAAAAACGCTTGGATATCCTTCTCGTCATCCAAAAGACTAAATGCGTGGACCAGCTGCTTGACATCAGGCTTGTCAAACATGTTCTCGATATTCATCGATCACCGCCAAACCCGCCAAAAGGCATCGAAGTTGATACTGACATCGGGCATCGTTCGCCCGTTCTATGCAATAGGGCAACGCCTGTGGCTTTTGCCCGTAGCAGTTTAGCACACCACCAAACTAAAGCGGCAAAACTCTCTGCCAGCGGCGCGTTTTCTAGGACGAACGCCGTTTTGAAACCGAATGCGCACGCAAGCTCCACGAATATCTGAGACAATGGGCGGCCGAACAAGGCGGCACGCCCGCGCAGCCGTCCAAGCTGCCGCAGCAAACCGCTTCACGCGACACCAACGCACCCTGCGCAAGAAAGGATTCACACCATGCGCTTTATGCTTAACTGGCTCTTTACCTCGATCGCCATCGCGATCGCCACGTTCCTCGTTCCCGGCATCCAGCCCTTCGGTTTTGCCGAGGCCTGGGTCTGTTTCGCCTTCGTGGGACTGTTCCTGAACATCGTCGATTCGCTCGTCAAGCCGTTCCTGACGGTCATCTCGCTGCCGCTCACGATCATTACGCTGGGTATTTTTCAGCTTGTGGTCAACAGCTTTATGCTCGAGCTGGCCAGCTACCTGTCGGTCAATCTGCTGGGCGCGGGCATCTCCATCGCCAGCTTTGGATCAGCCTTTATGGGCAGCATCCTGGTGTCCATCATGCGCAGCATCCTCGACAGCATCGCTGAGGGCTAAAACGACCATTCCGGCCGCGCCCGTCTCAACAGCCCAAAACGAAGGCCGCCCATCGCAAAAATGGGCGGCCTTCTTATTTGCCAAGTCTCAAAGGGCGAGAGAATCTGCCATTTCCACCCTGTCCCCACATGGCAGGTGGGGCTAGATTACGTAGTCGTAGCCGTCGTTGGGGGCGACGAGCGCATCGAGCGTCACGCCGTCGAGGTAGTCGTTGATGAGCTTGTCCAGATTCTTCCACACGTCGAGCGTGGGGCACTCATCAGATCGCGAGCAACCCTTGCAGTCGCCATCCAGACAGGCGACCGGCGCCAGGCTGCCCTCGGTCAGGCGCAAGATCTCGCCCACCGTGTACTGCTCGGGCGGGCGTGTGAGCACATAGCCGCCACCCTTGCCGCGCATGCCCGAGAGCATATTGGCGCGCACGAGCGTCGCCAGAATATTCTCGAGGTACTTCTCCGAAATACCCTGACGTGCCGCAATCTCTTTAAGCGGGATGCGACCGGCCGCTTGGTGCTCGGCCAGATCGACCATAACGCGCAGGGCATATCTGCCCTTAGTAGAAACCAACATATATAGTGCTGCCTTTCGGTCTTTTAGTTCGTTGAAATTCTAGCCGAAAAATTGGCTTTGAAAATACCCGTTCCGGTCAAGATGGTTAATCAACTTGCAATAAACTCCTATTTCCTATTGCATTACTAGGCTTTAGTGTCTAGTATGCTTCCCAACAGCAAAACGAACAACCTATAAGGTTTGTGGGTTTCGCTGCTACACACACCGTAAAACCACACGGTATCCAGTCATTTGAACACTTTGGAGGTTCACCATGAGCAATGTTTACACGTCCATCGATCAGCTTATCGGCCACACCCCGCTTCTGGAGCTCACCCACTTTGAGGCCGACGAGGACCTCAAGGCCCGCGTGCTCGTCAAACTGGAATACTTCAACCCCGCCGGGTCCGTTAAAGACCGCGTCGCCAAGAACATGATTGACGAGGCCGAGAAGGCCGGCAAGCTCGTGCGTGGCGGCGACTACACCATCATCGAGCCCACGAGCGGCAACACCGGCGTCGGCATCGCCTCGGTGGCGGCGGCCCGCGGCTACAAGGTGATCATCACCATGCCCGAGACCATGTCCGTCGAGCGCCGCAAGCTGATGCAGGCATACGGTGCGCAGCTCGTGCTCACCGACGGCTCCAAGGGCATGAAGGGCGCTATCGCCAAGGCGGAGGAGCTGCAGAAGGAGACTCCCAACAGCATCATCGCCGGCCAGTTTGTGAACCCCGCGAACCCGGCCATTCACAAGGCCACGACCGGCCCCGAGATCTGGGACGACACCGACGGCAAGGTCGACATCTTCGTCGCCGGCGTCGGCACCGGCGGCACCGTGACCGGCGTGGGCGAGTTCCTCAAGGAGCAAAACCCCGAGATTCAGGTCGTCGCCGTCGAGCCCGCCACCTCCCCGGTGCTCTCCAAGGGCCAGGCCGGCCCGCACAAGATCCAGGGTATCGGTGCCGGCTTTGTGCCCGACGTCCTCGACACCCAGGTCTACGACGAGATCATCCCCGTCGAGAACGACGACGCCTTTGCCACCGGCCGCGCCGTGGGCCACAAGGAGGGCGTGCTCGTGGGCATTTCGTCCGGCGCCGCCGTGTGGGCCGCACTGCAGCTGGCCAAGCGCCCCGAGAACGAGGGCAAGACCATCGTGGCGCTGCTCGCCGACACCGGCGAGCGCTACCTGTCCACGGCGCTCTTCCAGGACTAGAGCTTCTCGTTCTTAGAACGAGTCCAAGGCACGCCGGTCTCCCCTCTCTTCTGGCAGCCTGAGCTCATCCCAACAGGGTGTCCCACAGGACGCCCGAACTTGCTACCATGTCTGCGGCGCGGAACCAGCCTCCCGCGCCGCTTTTCTTTTTTGGCCACATGCCCCCAAGGAGAACCTCCCCATGCACAACAAGCGCGTGCTCGTCGCCATGAGCGGCGGCGTCGATTCCAGCGTGACCGCGTATCTGCTCAAAAGTCAGGGTTACGAATGTGTCGGTGCCACCATGCGCCTCACCCGCCCCGCGCCCGACCCCGCAACAGGTATGAGCAAAGTCGATCGCGACATCGCTGACGCGAAGGCCGTCGCCGGGCGCCTGGGAATACCCCATCACGTGCTCGACTTGCAGCAAACCTTCGACCGTAACGTTGTCGAGCGTTTTATGAACGCCTACCAGGAGGGGCTGACGCCCAATCCGTGCATCATCTGCAACCGCCATATTAAGTTTGGCGCGTTGCTGGATGCGGCGCTGGATATGGGCTGCGACTACATCGCCACAGGCCACTATGCCAAAACGAGCCAGGCGCCCGATGGCACCTGGCAGCTGCATCGCGGCGAGGACCCCAAAAAGGACCAGAGTTACTTTTTGTATTCGCTCACGCAGGAGCGCCTGGCGCACACGATCTTTCCGCTGGCAGGCCTAGACAAAGAGCGCGACGTGCGCCGCATAGCCACCGAGCAGGGCTTTGTTAACGCCAAGAAGGCCGAAAGCGAGGACATCTGCTTTATTCCAGACGGCGACTACGCGGGCTATATCGAGCGCCGCTGCGGACATGCCGCTGCACCGGGCAACATCGTATGGCGCGACGGCAGCGTGGTTGGGCGCCACAACGGCGCGCTGCGCTACACCATCGGCCAGCGTAAGGGCTTGGGCGTCGCGATGGCGCATCCCGTGTACGTAACGGGTGTCGACGCCGTCAACAACACCGTGCATCTGGGCGAGGCAGAGGACCTGACGGCCACGGCGCTCACGGCCAACGACTGGATTTGGAGCGCCCCGGCCGACCGCATGGAGGCAGAGCTCGATGCCGGCGGCATTCGCGTGGGCGCCAAGTACCGCTACCGTCAGAAAGACCAGGCAGCGACCCTTACGCGCGGCGAAGACGGGCAAATGTTGCTGACCTTTGACGAGCCGCAACGAGCCATCGCCCCCGGCCAAGCCGTTGTAGTCTACCGCGGCGACATCGTCCTGGGCGGCGGTACCGTGACCGGCGCCATCAAATAGCCGCGGGATTATCGCCGCACGCGTCGAAGCACTTCAACAGCGGCATTCACCTCGATAGCGCGACGCTCCAGGCCACGGCGAATGGACTCGAGCCGGCCCTCCGCCGTGGCCCATTTGCTCTGCAAAAGAATCTCGATCGCTTCATCAACAAATCCGTCGAGTCGCGATGCGTCGAACCAATCGAGTGAGTCCGCAAGCGCCAGCTGGACGGAAGGATTGGGCCCAAACGGCTTAGCGGCAAACCCAAACTCCCCAGCTGCGAGCACGACAGTTGGCACGTTATACCACAGACAGTTGCCGCTATCGAACAGCGGTGCAGGCCTTATCTCCAGGGTGTCGACATTGCGGATGATGCCGAAGTTTCGCCAATGGCGGTCGCTGTTGGCCAAAAAGGCATCGCAGACAATCATCTGCGACATAGACCTTCTCACAGCGGCCTCATCGGCACCATGCTTGCTAAGGTAGCGGCAGTACCGGTCGTACGTCGAGCTTCCTCGCTGGCCGCCAAGGGCGTTCTTAACGTAAACAGCCGGAACGTATTCCTCGCGGCCGTCAAGAAAGTCGTCGCACAGACACACAGGGCCATCGAACATCCGCTCAACCGTATAAGGAACAAACTCGCCCTCCGACAGCAAGCGACGATGTAGAGCCGTTGCAACCGCCTCGTTAAAGGGACGCTGATCGTCCATCCCGCACCCTTTAGCCAAAACGCGAATGCCGTTTCGGATCATCCACGATTTAGGGAGCTCGCCCTCGGATGTGTTGTCGGGATTTTTAAGACCGATACCTTCCAGCCAACCCGAGCGCTCTTCGGGCGCCGATCGCTCAAAATCATTCTCGAAGTAATTGAGGTTTCGCCATTCGAGCCCGTCGCATTCTGCCGGCCGCAACCAATAGCAATCCGAAAGCGAGAGACCCAGGCACTGAACCGGAACCTCGATACCACTGGAAATTCCCAGTTCACGATAGCGCGAGACGAGTCCGGGGCGGACGTCAGGCACCGACCGATGGCTCCACCACACGTTGAGCTCCCGTTTATTCACCGTAGGAGAAGAGCTCGAGCACGTGCCAAACGGCATCCTCTGTGCATCGAGTACCTCGGCGATTTCGAAGGAAAACTCGCGCGTCGGATCAAACGAAACACGCGCAACCTCGTAATCGGCGGACATCAGCGTAAACTTGCGCCCCACATCGGCCGCAGGACGGCGTCCACGTTTGCGGACCTTTTGATAAGCGAGCGCAGAATCATACTCAACCATCTTCCGTCCGCCCACAATATCGAACGCGAGCGTTCCCGATGCGGCAAGTTGAGATATGCGGGCTTTTGTAACGCCCAACAGGCGGGCAGCATCACCCATAGACAAGTACTCAGACGTATCCATACACCGCATCACCTCGTTAAGTAATTTACACGTTTAGTTAATAGATTACAGACATCATAATACTAAACGACCCAAAGCGAAAAAGGGCCCGAGAAATCGGGCCTTAGCGATTGGTCAGCCGAGTCGCAAGCTGCTCCCCTAGCGCTGGACGTAGGCGCGAACCAGCTCGTAGGTATTGCGCACGCCGTCGATGTGGCTGCGCTCGTAGTTGTGGCTCGCGTACACGCCGGGGCCGATCAGACCATGGCGAATGTCGTAGCCGGCCGAGAGCGTGGCCTCGACGTCGGAGCCGTAGTGCGGGTACACATCGATGGCGTAATCGAGCTCCAGCTCGCGCGCGATGTTGGACAGCGTGGTTACCAGATCGTAGTTGTACGGACCGCCCGAATCCTTGGCGCAAATCGAAACCATGCGCTCGGTGCAGCCCAGGTCGTCACCCACGCAGCCCATGTCCACGCTGATCATCTCACGCGTGTCGGCCGGCACAAAGGCACCGCCGTGGCCGACCTCCTCGTACACCGTAAAGAGCAGCGAAACCTTGCGCGAAAGGGTCACCTCGCCGTCGGCAACGGCGCGGGCCAAACCAAGCAGAATCGACGCGGACAGTTTGTCGTCCAAGAAGCGGCTCTTGATGTAGCCGCTCTCCGTCACCGTGGTGCGCGGATCCATGGCGATGATATCGCCCGTCTGAATACCCAGCTCAAGCACATCGTCCTTGCTGTCGACATTCTCATCGAGCAGGATTTCCATGTTCTTTTCGATGGTCTTGACCGGCTCGTCGGCCACGTGCGCCGAAGGCTCGGTGTTGAGGACCACGCCTGTGTACACATTGCCGTCACGCGTGTAGACGGTACAGTTCTCGCCATCGGCCGTAGACCACTGATGCCCACCGAGCGTCGTGGGGCGCAGGCGACCATTGTCCTTGATGGAGCGCACCATGGCGCCCAGAGTATCGACATGGCTCGCCAGTACGAGCGGCTCACCCTCGCCACCAAGCTCAACCAACACGTTGCCCTTATTGGAGCGCTCGGGGCCAAAGCCCATATCGCGCAACGTTTCCATTAGATAGTCAGTAGCCGCACGGGTATAGCCCGTAGGTGAAGCAATCGAGGTAAGCGCCTTCAACTGGTCAGTAATATAGGAGAGCGTAGAATCCA
>DBEWTI010000128.1:0-100631 GCA_048205975.1 Collinsella sp. | reverse complement strand
CTTAATGTGCTTTCCGTCTTGCGCAGGACTGTAGAGCAGGAAACTTCATATGCGGCCCTCCCGGGCGCAAGCAAAAGGGCGACCCCTGTCCGGAGTCGCCCTTGCGGTGCTGGTTATGTACGGCTGTTACTCGGCGTCGTGGTGACGGCGGGGCTTGCGGCCTCCGTTGTCACCAGGACGGCGCGGGCGGTCGCTGCGCTCGGAGCGCTCGCGACGCGGACGCTCACGGCGCTGGAAGTGCTCGCCGTCGCTCTCAGAGGCACCCTCGGCGCGAGCCGGGGCCTCGGGTTTATCCAGACGGTCGAGCGAGATCTTACCGCGATCGTCGACCTCGATGACGACGACCTTGACCTCATCGCCCACGTTGAGGACATCCTCGACCTTCTCCACGCGGCCCTTGGCGACGCGGGAGATGTGCAGCAGGCCGTCCTTACCGGGCAGCAGGTTGACAAAGGCGCCGAAGGGCTGGATGGAGACCACGCGACCGGTGTACTCCTCGCCCGGCTCGGGAACCTTGATGATGAGCTTGATACGCTCGACAGCCTGATCGACGGACTCGCCGGTGCCGCCGACAAAGACGGTGCCATCCTCCTGGATGTCGACCGAAGCGCCGGTCTCGTCCTGGATACCGCGGATGACCTTGCCGCCGGAGCCGATGACGTCGCGAATCTTATCGGTCGGAACCTGGATGGAGACGATGCGCGGAGCGGTGCTGCGCGTGGTGTGGCGCGGCTCGGGGATCACATCGAGCATCTTCTGCAGGATGAAGGCGCGACCCTCCTTGGCCTGCTGCAGGGCGCGGGCCAGGATGTCGAAGGTAAGACCGGTGGCCTTGTTGTCCATCTGCAGGGCGGTGATACCCTCGGTGGTACCGGTGACCTTAAAGTCCATGTCGCCCAGGAAGTCCTCGAGACCCTGGATATCGGACAGGACCACGGTCTTGCCCTCCTCCTGGATCAGACCCATGGCGATACCGGAGACCGGACGCTTAATGGGCACGCCGCCGTCCATAAGGGCGAGCGTGGAGCCGCAGGTCGAAGCCATCGAAGAGGAGCCGTTGGACTCCATGACCTCGGAAACGACGCGGATGGCGTAAGGGAACTCGTTCTCGTCGGGGAGCACCGGAAGCAGAGCGCGCTCGGCCAGGTTGCCGTGGCCAATCTCGCGGCGCTTGGGGCTGCCCATGCGGCCGGTCTCGCCGGTGCAGAACGGCGGGAAGTTGTAGTGGTGCATGTAGCGCTTGCCCTCGGTGGGCTCGATGGTATCCAGACGCTGGCCCTCGTTGAGCATACCGAGCGACAGGACGGAAAGCACCTGGGTCTGGCCACGCTGGAACAGACCGGAGCCGTGAACGAGCGGCAGGTAGTTATCCTTCACCATGATGGGGCGAATCTCATCGGCGGCACGGCCGTCGACGCGCTCGCCGGTCTCGACGACCATGGTGCGCATAGCCTTCTTCTCGAGCTTCTTGAGCGCCACGGGAATCTCGCGCTCCCAAGCGGACTGCTCCTCCTCGGTGAACTCGGCACGGATGGACTCCTTCAGAGCCTCGACCTTGCCGATACGGGAGAGCTTGTCGGCGTCGCGAAGGGCGGCTGCCATCTCGTCGTAATGGGCGAAGATGCGCTCCTGGACCTCCTCGACGGGCTGGTCGAGCGGGTACTCCTTCTTGACGATGGGGCCGTTGACCTGCTCCCACTCGGCGACAAACTCGTCCTGAGCCTGGCAGAAGGCAGCAAGGGCCTCCTGGCCAAACTTCATGGCGGCGAGCATATCGTCCTCGGAGATCTCCTCGGCGCCGGCCTCGACCATCGAAATGAAGTCGGCAGAGCCGCCCAGCTCCAGGTCCAGATCGGAGTTCTCGCGCTCCTCGTAGGTGGGGTTGACGATAAACTCGCCGGTCTCCACGTTGCGGCCGATGCGCACGCAGGCAAGCGGGCCCTCGAAGGGCACGCCGCCGAGCGTCATGGCCAGGGAAGCACCCATGACGTTGATGACGTCAAAGGGATTGACCTGGTCGGCGACGAGCGAGGTAGCGACGATGTGCACCTCGTTGCGGAAGCCGTCCGGGAAGCTCGGGCGAATCGGACGGTCGATCATGCGCGCGGTGAGCGTGGCCTTCTCGCTGGGACGGCCCTCACGCTTGAGGTAACCACCCGGGATGCGGCCGGCTGCGTACATCTTCTCGTTGAAGTCGACGGTCAGCGGGAAAAAGTCGTAGTTCTTGCGCTCCTTGGAGACGACCACGGTGTCGAGCATCGTGGTGTCGCCCTGCTTGACCAGGCAGGCGCCGGTGGCCTGCTTGGCAAGCTCGCCCGACTCAAAGGTGTAGGTCTTGCCGTACAGCTCAAAGGTCTTGGATACGAGTGTCATTGTTCTCCTTTACCCCGCAGGCCCCTTGCCTGCAGGCTCCTCATGTGACGCGGGCCCCCTGCCTCCGCCACGCTTCAGAGCGTGATTGTTCACGCCCTTACACAAAAAGAGCGCCCCGCTGCGCAGGACGCTCTTAGCATGTACAAATCCTACTGGATGTTGTCGCGGATGCCCAGAGCCTTGATGAGCTCACGATACTCGACGATGTCGTTCTTCTTGATGTAGGAGAGAAGACGACGACGACGGCCGACGAGCATGAGCAGGCCACGACGGGTGTGGAAGTCCTTCTGGTGGGACTTCATGTGCTCGGTCAGCTCCTTGATGCGCTCGGTCAGGATAGCGACCTGAACCTTGGGGTTGCCGGTGTCGACCGGGGTGTTACCGAACTGAGCAGTCAGCTCTGCCTTGCGCTCTTTGGAAACAGTCATTGTTTCACCTTTCGTTTCTTGTCGCCCGCGGGCGACGCAATTCGCCTCGGACTGGGAAGCCGCCGGTGGAGCGAGCAACCAAGGTCGAGGTACCAACAGGTCGGTATGTTACCACAAGCAGACCGCCCATGCGCATCATCACCGACCCAACATGAATTCCATCGCACGGAGACGTTGATCGGTGTGCGTCGCAGCCCACACGTGCGAAAGCCCCAGCAAAAAGGCAGCGGTATGGGGGTCGACCCTCTCGGCCATAAGCGCATCGAAGGTCATAGACATGAGGGCGCGCAGCCATGCGACCTCACCGGTCGACACCAGCTCGGCACCCGGAACGCTCGACGCGCACGACCCGCACATGAGACCGCCCGCCTGGGGCGAAAAATACGACAACATGGGGTCTCCGCACAGCACGCAGGCCGAAAAATCGGGTCGGTAGCCAACGTGGGACAGCAGCTTAAAGGCATATGCCGCCACAAGTAGATCCATATGCGCCGCGTCGAGCCCGCCGCCCACCAAGGCAAGCGCTCGCTGCGTGATGGCAAAGGTAAACGGGTCCTCGGCGTCCTCGAACGAGCACACGCGCGCCACCTCGGCAATCGCGCTTGCGGCGCAAGTCGTCTCGTAATCGGGCGCGGCGCCGAGCGGCGCCTCCATGAGCTCGGCCTGAGAAACCACGTCGAGCGAGCGTCCATGTGCGAGCAGCATATCGACGGTGCAGAACAGCTCGCAGCGCGCCGCCAAGCGCCCGCCGGGTTTGCGCGCGCCCTTTGCCACGGCACGAACCTGCCGACCCCGCTCGTCAAGCATCGTCAGAATCAGGTCGGTCTCTTTGAGCTTGGTCTTATCGAGGACGAGTACCTTTGTGCGATATGTCCGGGAGCCTGCCATGCGCGTCGCGTGTCCCTAATCCTCGGCGTTATAGCCAAAGCGGCGAATCTGGGCCTCGTCGTCACGCCAGCCGGCCTTGACCTTCACGTCCAGCTCCAAAAAGACCTGGGTGCCAAAGATGCGCTCAAGGTCGCGACGGGCGTCGATGCCGATATGTTTGATCATCTCGCCGCCCTTGCCGATGATGATGCCCTTTTGGCCCTCGCGCTCGACGTAAATGGTGGCGTGCACGCGCAGCACCTTCTTGGTCTGCTCGAGCGCATCGCAAATCACGCCCACGGAGTGCGGGATCTCATCACGGGTGCGGCGCAAGACCTTCTCGCGAACAAACTCGGCAACGAGCGTCTCATCGGAAGCGTCGGTACCCATGTCCTCGGGGAACCAACGCGGGCCCTCGGGCAAAAAGTGCGCAACGGTCTCAATGAAGGCATCGACGTTGAAGTTCTTGACCGACGAGGTCACGATCTCGTCGTCATATTCCATGAGCTCGTGGGCAGCCTTAAGCTGCTCCATGACCTGTGCGGGGTCGGCCTCATCGGCCTTGGTAAGCACCAGGACCTTCTTGGAACGGGCGTTCTTAACGCGCTCGGCAACCCAGGCGTCTCCCCTGCCGATCGGTTTGGTGGCATCAATCAAAAACGCGACAACATCGACATCGTTCAGCTCGAACAGCGCACTTTTATTGAGCTCGGACCCTAGACCGTCCTTGGGCTTGTGGATACCCGGGGTATCGACAAAGACCAGCTGGTAGCCGGGGCGGTTGACGACGGCGCGCATGCGGCGGCGGGTCGTCTGGGCCAACGGCGAGGTGATGGCGACCTTTTTGCCATAGCAGGCGTTGAGCAGCGTGGACTTGCCGGCGTTGGGGCGGCCGACCAAGGCCACGAAGCCACTGCGGAAACCGGGCTCAACGTCGCCAAAGCCCGCGAGGCTGTCGTCCTCGTCGCACAGGGCGTCGAGCTCCTCGTCGCTCATGCCCTCAAACGGGTCGAACTCCTCGACTTCCTCATAGGCCTCGGTCGCCTTAGCATCCGGGGACTCGTCGTCCAAAATCTCATCGATAGGCTGCATATTGTCGGACATGGAAATCCCTTTCTAAATAAAGTCGAGCGCGTGGGCAAAGACAAGCAAGCCCACGATCGCGGCGGTAATGGAAAGAACGTATACAGAGGCGGCGGCGATGTCCTTCGCACGCTTTGCCAGCGGATGGAGCTCTTGGGTCGCCAGGTCGACGATGGCCTCCATGGCGGTATTGCACAGCTCGCCATGAATCACCAGGCCGCAGCAGATGATGACCGTAGCCCACTCGGCAATATCGAGCCCCACGATGCAGCCGGCAATGACGGTGCACACGCCTGCCACGAGCATGACCTTAATGTTGCGCTCGGTCTTGACGGCGGTGACGAAGCCCTCCATGGCGTATGAGAACGACTTTAAAAAGGACGGATGGTCCTTGTTCGATCCGGGAATCATAAACGGCTCCTATTCGTGGGCATGATTGGTGATGGGGCCGACGTGAACGAGTTTGGGGTCCTCACCGCGCTCGAGCGCCAGATCGCGCAGGATAGCGTCCTCGCGGGCCTCCATGACCTCGGCCTCGTCGTCCTCGATATGGTCATACCCCAGCAGGTGCAGCATGCCGTGTACGAGCATCAGGCGGCACTCGTCGGCAGGGCTATTGCCAAAGCCGGGGGCCTGACGGGCAATGACCTGCGGGGCCAAGATGATATCGCCGAGCTCGAGCGTCTCGTCGGCGGGAATATCCTCGTCAAAGGCCGAGTCACATTCAAACGAGAGCACATCGGTGGTGCGGTCGATGCCACGCCACTCGTGGTTGAGCTCGTGCATCTCGTCCTCGTCGACATACGAAAGGGAAATCTCGACTTCACGTTCAACGCCCTCGGCGGCAAGCACAACCTCGCAGATGTGCACCACCTCCTGCGCGTCGAGCAGCGTATCGAGCTCGGCATCGTTGCTGATCAATACACTCAACGGGACTCCTTTCGGTCGCGCGAGCGCTGCTCACGCACGTCATCATAAGCATCGTATGCCTCGACGATACGACCCACCAGGGCATGGCGCACCACATCGGCGCGCTCCAGGTGCACAAACGCCACATCGTCGACACGGCCCAAAATCTTCTCGACATCCGCCAAGCCACCACGACGACCCACCAGGTCACGCTGGCTGAGGTCGCCGGTAATCACGAACTTGGAGTTGAATCCAAGGCGTGTCAGGAACATCTTCATCTGCTCGGGCGTGGTATTTTGCGCCTCGTCGAGCACCACGAAGGCATCGCTCAGCGTACGACCGCGCATATAGGCAAGCGGGGCGATCTCGATCACGCCGCGCTCCATAAGCTCATCGGTTCGCTCGCGATCCATCATGTCAAACAGGGCATCGTAGAGCGGACGCATGTAGGGATCGATCTTTTCCTCGAGGGTACCGGGCAAAAAGCCCAGGTTCTCCCCTGCTTCGACAACCGGACGCGTCAAGATCAAACGGCCCACCTCATGGCGCTTGAGCGCGGCAACGGCGAGCGCCATGGCCAGATAGGTCTTACCGGTACCGGCAGGACCCAAGCCAAAGGTGATGGTATGCGAGCGAATGGCATCCACATAGCGCTTTTGCCCGAGCGTCTTGGGGCGAATGACGCGACCGCGGTATGAAAGCAGCACGTCATCGCGAAGCGATGTGGCCTCATGCTCGCCGTCGCGCAAGACGGCCAGGCAACGCGAGACATCGTCGGCAGACAGGGTACGACCGGCCGCCGCCTCGCGAAAAGCATGTTCGAAAAAGCGAGCCACGAGTTCGACCTCGTCCGGGTCGCCGCTCACGGAGATGCTATCGCCACGGGCGACCACGTGAGCGCGAACCAAACTCTCGAGCGCACGAAGGACGCCGTCGCCGGCGCCCAAAACGCGCGAGGGATCAATTCCCTCGGGAACGGTAAGTCTAATCTTCGAGGCTTCCATGGACCTCCCTGCGCGCATGGACCAAGCCGGAATCATCGACTCCGATGATAGCAACATCGAGCAGGCACGGGGCTGTAAGTCCACAGGTATCGTCAAGACGGGCATGATGGAACGAACCGAGCGTCAGGTTGTCACCATACTCGAGCACGGCACGCTCGACAGTGCCCACGCGACGACGAGCATCGGCAATAGCGAGCTCCTGCGCCGTGTCTCGCATACGACGGCTGCGCTCGGCCATAACCTCGGGCGGCACCTGGTCGGGCATGTCGGCAGCAAGGGTACCGGGACGCTTGCTGTAGCGGAACACGTGCATACGCGAGAAACCCACACGGCGGCACAGCGCCAGCGACTCCTCGAACTCCTCGTCCGTCTCACCAGGAAAACCGACGATGACATCGCACGAAAGAGACGCCTGGGGCAAGTTGGCGCGAATCATACGCACCGTGTCCTCAAAGGCCTCCGCGCTATAGGGACGACCCATGCGATGCAGGGTCGCCGTACAGCCGGACTGCACGGGCAGGTGCAAAAACGGGGCGATACGCTGCGGATAGCGCGCCATAACCTTAAGCAGGCGCTCAGAGATATCCATGGGCTCGACCGAGGAAATGCGCACATGCGCAATAGTCGTGCGCTCCATGATGGCCTCGAGCAGCTCATCGATTTCGACATGCTCGTCGGTCGCGCTCTTGCCATCGTAGGCACCCAGGTTCACACCGGTCAGCACCACCTCGGGCACGCCGGCCTCCTGGGCCTCGCGAACTTGCTCAAGCACGGACTCGACGGGCACGGAGCGCTCGGGGCCGCGCGCCTTCCACACGATG
The DNA here is from genome assembly GCA_048205975.1 of Collinsella sp. Classification (GTDB taxonomy): domain Bacteria; phylum Actinomycetota; class Coriobacteriia; order Coriobacteriales; family Coriobacteriaceae; genus Collinsella. The sequence continues at coordinate 93,146 of DBEWTI010000128.1, read as the reverse complement.
CAATAGGTGCAGCGATGGTTGCAGCCGTCCTGGATCTTCACGCCCAGGCGAGAGCGACCGAGCGCATCGACCACCTCGCCATCGCTGCAGGCGGGAACGCTATCGGACTCAACGCCCAGCACCTCGCAGACACGTTCGGCGACATCGATCTTGGACGGCTCGGCGATCACGCGATCCGAAAGCTCCAACAGCTCCTCGGGATGCAAATTGACCACGCAACCGGTCACGAGCACATAAGGCTCGTTTGGATGGGCCAGCGCATGACGGACGGCCTTACGTGTCTTGGCCTCGGCCTCGCCCGTAACGGCACAGGTGTTAATGACGATCAGATCGGCATCCTGGGGCTCCACCATAGCAAAGCCCAGGCGCATAAGATCGGCAGTGATACGGTCAGACTCAACCCGGTTGACACGGCAGCCGAGGTTGACGACGGAAATATGGGGTGCGAGCACGCGGGCTCCTTAATCGAGGATATCGTCGAGGGCACTCTTGATACGGTCGGTCACCGACTTCTTACCGGAAGCGACGTCATCGCCCATCTCATCGGCAAAAGCACGGAGCAGCTCGCGTTGCTTATTGGAAAGATTGGTGGGAACGACCACGCGCAGTTGCACGATCAGGCGGCCACGCGAACCGCCACCGCCAATGCGCGGCATGCCGTAATTATTGACGCTCACGGTGTCGCCGTACTGGGCGCCGGCGGGAACCGTCACCTTAACGACCTCGTCGGGCATAATGCCCTCGACCTCGATCTCGCAGCCGAGCGCAGCCTGCGCAATCGAGATATCGCTTACCAGGTACAGGTCGTCACCGTTGCGCTTAAAGCGCTCATGGTCGGCAACGCGCACGTTGACAATCAGGTCGCCCGAAGGCTCGCCGCGAAGGCCGGCCTCGCCAAAGCCGCCCACACGCAGCTGGCGACCGGTCGAAACGCCGGCGGGAATATCGATGTCGATCTTTTCGTGCGAAGGCGTGCGGCCCTGACCGTCGCAGGTCTCGCAGGGATGGTCGATAACCGTGCCCTCGCCATGGCAGTCGGGACAAGGCGAGGAAGACTGAACCTGGCCCAAAAACGATCGCTGAACCGTCGTGACGTAGCCCGTACCGTGGCAGCGACTGCACTGCTTTTCCTGTGCACCCTCGGCCCTACCGGTACCGTTGCAGTCCTCGCAAGGAGCAAGGCGATCATAGCTGATCGTCTTTTTGCAGCCGAGCGCCGCCTCCTCGAGCGTCACCGAAAGCGAGATGGCCATGTCACGTCCGCGACGACGCTCACGACGGCTGCGGGCGCCAACACCGGCACCGCCGCCAAAAAACGACGAGAACAGGTCATCCATGCCCATGCCACCAAAGATATCGTTGATGTCGACATAACCAGAGCCACCGGGGCCGTCCGCGGTGCCGTAACGGTCGTAGTTAGCACGCTTCTGCTCATCGGAAAGAACGGAATAGGCCTCGTTGAGCTCCTTGAACTTGGCCTCGGCCTCGGGGTCGTCCGAAACATCCGGATGTACGGTACGGGCCTTCTTTAGAAACGCACGCTTAATCGTCCGCGCGTCGGCATCCCTGTCGACGCCAAGTACCTCGTAGTAATCCCTATTTTCCGACACGACCGAATCCTTCCGACTTTCATTATTGTCACAGTGCGTCCTATACCCAAGCTGGGCCGACCGCAAACAGAGGGGTTGATGTTATTGCATTTGGTACGGCGAAAGCATGGCCCGTTGCGAGCAGCTCGCGAACCAAACCGACACGAGCGCGAACATGAAGCCGTTGGCAAAACCGTTGGCAAACTGCATCGCACCGCGTTTCCACCACAGCAGGCTGCGATGAAGCACACCGTCCGAAAGCACCATGAACAGGCCCATGGTAAAGGGGATAAAGCACATCACGGCAAAGGCCGAGAACACGCCCGAGATGGCCGACAGCACCAAAAACGGCGCCACGATACCCATCAGGTAAAAACCGGTACGGGCCTTGCCTTCCAGGCGCTCGGCCTCAACATGGGCGCGGCCGACCAGGTCGCCGCCCGAGGCACCGTTGGTGCCGGCGTGACCCATACCGCTAATGCGGACCTCGTCGCCGTCATGCGTGCCGGCAGGAAACTCAATCGTCTGCTCGGAGGTTACGCGAGTACGACCGCTGCCACCGCAATCAGGACAGGGATCGGCCACGACCTTACCGGAACCGCCGCACTCGGGGCAGACCGACTGGAACGTGCCCGCACCAAACAGGAAGGACAGGTCGACGTCGATGTGGCCGCGGCCACCGCAGCTCGGGCAGGTATGTGCATGCTCGGACGAAACAGAGCCCAAGCCGCCGCAGTGACCACAGGTATCGAAGCGCGTGTAGCGGACGGTCTTGCGGGCACCGCCCTTGGCCTCCTTGGCGTCGAGTTTGATATCGACGACCACGTTGGCACCGTTCTCGGGATTGTAGGCAGCCTGGCCGCGACGCTGCTGGCCCCAGGCGCCACCAAAGGGAAAGCCGCCCTCAAAGGGATTGCCATAGCCCGTGCTGCCGGCGTAGCCGCCACCATAGGGCGAAGCCGTAGGAGCACCGGCAAAGGGATTGCCAGAACGCATGGCGTCGTAGCGCGCACGTTTTTGCTCATCCGAAAGCACGGCGTAGGCCTCGGAAACCTCTTTAAACTTTTCCTCGGCATCCGGCTCTTTATTGACGTCCGGATGGAGCTTACGGGCCTTTTGCTGGAAGGCCTTTTGAATATCACGTGAGGTGGCGTCCTTGGAGACACCCAGAATCTCGTAGTAATCTTTTTCGTTCATCGTCGCCATGCGCGGCAACCTCCTGCTCACAGCAGCGTATATATTCCGGTAATTCTACCCGAGCGGCCTAAGCTAGATCCCAAAACAGCTCGAACAGAACATTTCCATCGAGCCAGCCCAGATGGGTCGGCGCCAGACGAGCTCGAACATGGCCCGCGACGACATCTGCCGAAGTGAGGGGTCCCTCATGACCCCAGAGCGTCTCGGGCACCCAAGTGGCAAGACCCAATTCGAGCGCGTGATCGCAGGCAGCTGCCAGCTCGCCCGTTGGGATGACGCAAGCTGCACGAGCCAACAGGTCGGACGCAACACCGCGCGTCATGCGACAAGCGAGCATCAAGTCTTCGGCGACAGCCTCGCGCTGCGACAGATATTCGGCCTCGAACGCCGTCGCGTCATCGTCACGTTGCACCAGACGCACGCGGTACGCATCGCCTCGAGAAGACACGCCGGGGAACAAACCTGCAAGACGGTCGAAATCCTCATCGTCGAGCATGCCCGCGGCAGAACGACCCAGGCCCAGGTAGCCCCGTCCGGTCCAGTAGGCAATGTTATGGGCGCACTCATGGCCGTCGAGCGCGTAGTTTGCCACCTCATACGGATGATAGCCGGCCGCACCCAGGCGCTCACGCGCCGCATCCATGCACGAAGCCTGAAAATCCTCGTCGGGCTCGAGCGACTCGTCACGGCACGCCATGCGATAGAGTGGCGTACCCTCCTCGAGCGTGAGCGGGTAGACCGACACATGATGAGGCGCCGCCGCCAACACGCCATCGAGCGTGCTCCGCCAGCTTGCGGCCGTCTGCCCGGGAAGGCCGCACATCAGGTCGCACGACACATCGAGGCCAGCGTCCTTCACCGTCGCGATAGCCGCAAGTGCGCGATTAGCATCGTGAATGCGGCCAATAGCAGCCAGCTCGGTATTGTCGAGCGTTTGCACGCCCAGAGAGATGCGCGTGACACCCGCCTCGGCAAGCGCGGTGGCGAGCTCGGCGGTCAGCGACTCAGGATTGGCTTCGCAAGTAAATTCAACGGGCTTGCACCACATGGAGATGCGCCGGGCAAGTTTCACCAGGCGCTCCCCAGCCAGTGAGGGCGTGCCACCGCCAATATAGACCGTGCGGACCTGCGCAAGCGCCCCGGCGTCGCCAAAGGAATCGAGGCGCGCATACAGCTGCTCAAAATAGGAATCGAGCGCAGCATCCAAATCACACAGAGCAAAGCTGCGCGAGTCAAAGTCGCAATAGCGGCATTTTTGAGCGCAAAACGGCACGTGCACGTACAGCGCGGTAACGGCCACCCTTAAGCCTCCAGCGGATGAGCGGGCACCGACTCACCGGCGGCAAGCGCGGCCTCGCAGGCCACCACATCGTGCTCGATATCATCGACCAGCGACATGAACTCCTCGTACGTAGAGCAACGCACCACCTGAGCGCGCCAGGCGGCGGCATGGGGCATGCCTTTTAAGTACCAGCTTGCGTACGTGCGGGCGCGCGACATGAGCGGCAGAAGCTCGTGCGTCAACGTCAGGTGCTCGCGCAGAGCCTCCAGGCGCTCGACCGAGGAGCGAGAAGGAACCGGCGTGTCATCGAGTGCAAGGGCTCGGGCATCGCCGAACACCCACGGATTGCCGTAGATGCCGCGCGCGATAAACACCGCGCTGGCACCCGAGCCGTGCAGATGCTCAGCAGCGTCCTCGGCCGAGAACACATCGCCCGAACCAATCACGGGAATCTCGACAGCGTCGGCAACCTCATCGACGACCGACCAATCAGCCTGGCCCGTGTAGAGCTGCGTGGCGCAACGACCATGCACGGCGACTGCGGCAGCCCCTGCGCCCTCAAGCATCTGGGCAAACGTCGCGGCATTACGGTCCTCGGCATAAAAGCCCTTGCGGATCTTGACGGTCACGGGCACATGTGCCGCGCCCACCGTGGCCTCGACGATCTTCTCCGCCAGGTCGGGCGTGCGCATGAGCGCCGAACCCTCGCCCTTGGTAACGACCTTGCGGGCGGGGCATGCCATATTGATGTCGATGAGCGACAGGCGATCGCCAACGCGCTCCTCGACGGCGGCGACGGCGCTCGCAAACTGATCGGGCTTGGAGCCAAAGAGCTGCACGCAAATCTGCTGTTCCTCGTCGGCCGGCAGCACCAGGCGCCACGTTTTGTTGCTGGCATAGGCAAGACCCGCCACGCTCACCATCTCGCTGTAGGCAAGGTTGGCACCGCGGCGGCGACACATGATGCGATAGGCGGGGTCGGTCACGCCCGCCATGGGAGCCATAAGGAACGGCTGCTCGGCATAGGCACCCAGCAGCCGCTTGCTGTATTCAGAAAGCGCCATGGACCTACTCGTCCACCTTGAGGATCGCCATAAACGCCTCCTGCGGGACCTCGACCGAGCCGATGGCCTTCATGCGCTTCTTGCCCTCTTTCTGCTTCTCGAGCAGCTTGCGCTTACGCGAGATATCGCCGCCGTAGCACTTGGCAAGAACGTCCTTACGACGCGCCTTGACGGTGGAACGGGCGATGATCTTGTTGCCAATAGCACCCTGGATAGGAACCTCGAACAGCTGACGCGGGATGATCTCCTTGAGCTTGTCGCACAGGCCACGGGCCAGGCCATAAGCCTTATCCTTGTGCACGATAAACGACAGCGCGTCCACCTCGTCGCCCGAAAGCAATATATCGAGCTTCACGAGCTCGGAGGGACGGTACTCGTTGAACTCGTAGTCGAGCGAGGCATAGCCCTTGGTGCGGCTCTTGAGCTGATCGAAGAAGTCCAAGATGAGCTCGGCGAGCGGCATATCGAAGCGCATCTCGACCGATTTGCTCGTCAGGTGGATCATGTCGGTTGTGACGCCGCGGTGCTCGATGGCGAGCTGCATGACGGCACCCGTGTACTCAGGCGGGCAGATGATCTTTGCCTTGAGGTAGGGTTCCTCGATACGATCGATGCGTGTGGCCTCGGGAAGGTCCTGCGGACTGCGGACATCGATCATTTCGCCGTCGGTCTTGTAGACGTGATAGTCAACCGAGGGACTCGTGGCGATGAGGTCCAGGTTGAACTCGCGCTCCAAGCGTTCCTTGACGACTTCCATGTGCAGCAGGCCCAGGAAGCCCACGCGGAAGCCGAAACCGAGCGCCACCGACGTCTCGGGCTCCCACACCAACGACGGATCGTTGACGTGCAGCTTATCGAGCGCGTCACGCAGGTTCTCGTAGTCCTTATTATCGATCGGGAACAGGCCCGTATAGACCATGGGCTTGGCCTCGCGATAACCGGGAAGCGGCTCGGGGCAGGGGTTCGACGCCCACGTAAGGGTATCGCCCACGCGAACGGCCTCGGGGTCCTTCAGGCCCGTGACCACGCATCCGACCTCGCCGACCGTCAGCGCGTCAACCGGGGTCTCGGCGGGACGCTTGACGCCCACGCCATCGACCAAAAAGTCGCCCTTTGCCTGCATCATGCGCAGGGTATCGCCCTTTTTGATGGAGCCGTCAAAGATGCGCACCGTGGCGACAACACCACGATACTCGTCGAAGTACGAATCCAGGATGAGAGCCTTGAGCGGCGCGTTCGCATCGCCCTTGGGCGGAGAGATCAAAAAGACGATGGACTCCAGCAGATCGTGGATGCCCTCGCCGGTCTTGCCCGAGACGCACACAGCATCATCGGCAGGGATCGCCAGGTCATCCTCGATCTCGGTCTTAACCTCATCGGGATGGGCCGAGGGCAGGTCGATCTTGTTGATGGCCGGCACAATGTCCAGATTGGCGTTCATGGCGAGCGTCGCGTTGGAAACGGTCTGCGCCTCGACGCCCTGCGTGGCGTCGACGACGAGTACCGCGCCCTCACAGGCTGCCAGCGAGCGCGAGACCTCATAGGTAAAGTCCACGTGGCCCGGCGTATCGATCAGATTGAACTGATACGTCTCACCATCGTCGGCGTCATAGGAAACGCGGACGGCATTGGACTTGATCGTAATGCCGCGCTCGCGCTCGATATCCATGGTGTCGAGCAGCTGCGACTCCATGTCGCGTTCGTCGACGGTATGGGTGAGCTCGAGGATGCGGTCACTGATCGTGGACTTGCCATGGTCGATATGCGCAACGATCGAGAAGTTGCGGATGTGGGAAATGTCAATTGAAGTATTCATGCGGACTATCTTACCCGAGCGGTACAAAAAATGGAGCCTGTTCCATAAAACAGGCTCCATTTATGCGCGTAATCTGTGTGGTGTGAAATTTACAACTTAGGCGTTGATGCTGTTCACGAGCTTGGCAAGACCGGACTTGCGGTTGGAAGCCTGGTTCTTGTGGATAACATGCTTGGCGGCAGCCATGTCGAGACGCTTGGTGACGGTCTTGAGGGCAGCCTGGGCCTTCTCGGCGTCGCCCTCGGCGACGGCGGACTGGACGTGCTTGGTCAGCGTCTTGAGCTCGGACTTGACAGCCTTGTTACGCATGCGAGCTGCCTCATTGGTGCGGATACGCTTCTTCTGAGACTTGATGTTTGCCACTTCTGGAGTTCCTTTCGAGTTCCTTGCAAAAAATGTATGACACCTCTGAGACACGGTGAGGTCATGCAAGCGCCTACTATAGCACGCTCCCCCTCAAAGGGATAGAACGAATTTGTCAAATAGGCAGGTATCATCACGATTTTCTCAAGATGTTCGTAATCCAGAGCAAAAGCGCGGTCTGAGAATCGGCCGAACCCTTAAGCGCGAGCTCCACATCAACGGCACCCTCGAGCGCTGCGACGAGCTCTGCCATCGAAAAGCGACGTGCCCAGGTCAGGTGATTCTTGACCTGCCAGGACTGGAGCTTGAGCGTTGCGGCCAGCTCACGACCCTGTCCGCGCGCATCGAGCGCCTTGGCAACGATCAGCTCACGGATGCGACCGCATAGCAGCGTATAGGTCCACACGTAACTCTTGGAGGGCAGAAGCTTAAAGAGCTCGAGCGAACGCTGCATATCGCGAGCCGAGACCGCATTGAGAAAGTCCCAGGGTTGAACCTCGGCCGTACGTACGATCCAGCGCTCAACGTCGGCAAGCTCAATCTGGGGCGCCTCGACCATCTGGGCAAGCTTAGCCAAATCGTTATCGAGCATGCGAGTGTTTTCACCCGAACGCGAGACGAGCTCCTCGGCGGCCGCCGTCGAGATCGACTTGCCGTGCTGCGTCGCCATCTGCTGCACGCGGCGCGGCAGTTCCCAGCGCTTGGTGCCGGAGCAATCGACGATAGCCTTCTTGTCGATCTTGGCGATCGCCTTATACAGGCGCGTGTTCTTGGCAAGCGAGTCGGCGATGATGAGGCAGACCGTTGTGGGACTGGGACTCGCCAGAAACTCGACGAGCGGCTCCGAGACCGCCTTGGCGAGCTTTGAGCAGCCATCAAGGATTACCAAGCGAAACTCGCTGCCCATGGGAAAGGTATTAAGCGATCCGATAATAGACTCGATATCGGGGTCCTTGGTCATGTCGCGCTCGTCGAGGTTGAACTCGACCATACCCGACTTTTCCAGACGCGCTTTCATACGCGAGACGGCGTGATCGCGCTTGACTCCGTCGGTACCGACGATCAGATATGCCGGCAGCAGACCGGTTTCGGACATTGCGCTCCCCTCCCGCAGGCCTTCGTATTCGTTCCGTGTCATTCTAGCCCAGGGGCCCACCACACGCCAACGACGTCGTCACGGTCGCTGGCATCGCATCGCAAAGCCATTCGCAGTCGGCGTGACGGTAATGTCTCCGTGTTCGATGGTGCACGCGAACACGCCGCCCGCTTCCTTCACGGCATCGATGCAGGCATCGGACGGATGGCCGTATCGATTCCCCTCACCCGCGCTCGCGAGGGAAAGCTCGGGCTTCAGGACGTCCAGCAACTCGCCATCGACTGAAACCTTGGAGCCGTGATGCCCAAGTTTAAGGACATCGATATCCCCCACTTCCTGCACGAATTCCCGCTCTTGGTCGAGCTCGGCATCACCGGTGAGAAGTATTCGCAGGCCCTTGCCTTCCTGAACATAAGAGAGCAACAGGACAAGCGAGTCCTCATTTCCCTCGCCATCCACGGACTCGAATGGCCACATCACGCGGGCGCAAAAAGAGCCGATGTCGACCGTATCCCCACGGCGCACCTGCCGATACTCCACGCCAGGTTGGTTCAATACCTCGGCAGGGGCATCCTCCAGCGCATCGGCCGCCACGGCAATCGTTCCGACCGAAAACTGTTCGAGCACGGCAGGCAGACCACCCCAGTGGTCCTCATCCCAATGCGTCACAAAGACGGCATCGATATGGTGCACGTTATTGCGAACCAACGCCTCCACCACACGCTCGTCGAGCCCACAGTCGACGAGCGCTACTGCGCCGCCCTGGCGGATAAGAATCGCATCGGCCTGGCCCACATCGAGCACCGTCACCGAAGGCGGAGCAAATCGATCCCAATAGACGTACGGAATCGCAGCCAAGAGCACCAGAAATGCAAGCCCCACCGCCATAGGACGTGCACGGGGACGAGGCCACCAGACCAGCAGAACCGCCAGCAAACACGGCACTAGGTAAATCCACATGCTATCGGGCGGCACGCTCACGGATGCACCCGGCATGGCGGCAAACAGCTGCTCGAAGAACAGCGCGCAACGGGCGGCAATCATGGGCACAACGAGCGCCCAAGTCCGCAACGGTCCCACGAGCGAAAAGGGGGCCAGCACGATCGACACAGCGAGCAGTACGCTCACCACCGGACCGATGACCGCATTTGCCAGCGGAGCAATGAGCGAGAACGTACCGAAGGCAGGAATGGTAATGGGAAGTGTCGCCAACTGCGAGCACAGCGTGACGGAAAGCATGCTGGCAACGCCCGATGGCACACCCAGCTCACCCAAAGCGTAGGTCACATAGGGGCAAAAGCACAGAATGGCTAAGACGCTGGCGCATGAAAGCTGAAAGCCCATCTCGAACAGCACCGTCGGCCGCAGTAGCACAAAGATGGACATGGTAACAAAGAGTGCCGAAAGGCCGTGCCGACGACGCCCCGCGCCGTTAACGACAAGCGTCGCGAACACCATGCAGCACGCGCGCACGGCCGAGGGAGACGCGCCCGTAAAGGCAGCATAGCCCACAAGCGTTATCGCCAATATCGCCCGCTGAAGACCACGTGAGCACCGAGTCTTTTGCAATACACCCTCGATTACAAACCCCACGATAGCCAAATGGCTGCCCGAGACGGCGATAAGATGCGCCGTTCCCGTCACCGAAAACCAGTCGCCCGCCGGCTGGGCGCGCAGCTCGGCCGAACGACCGCAGACGACACCGGCTATGAGCGCACGCGCCGGGTCGGTCGCAGGCGCGATGGACGCAAGCAGCCCATTTCGCAGCCGAAGCAGCGGCACCGGAGAACCCTCGTCGACCGACACCAACCGGATGACCTTCACTTTTCGGAGCTCGCCTCGAAGCACGCGTGAGCGCCCATACGCATCGTTCTCAAAACGTGAAACGCGACCGATAACACGCACGTGCGCCCCGACCTTGACCTCGCAGTCACACGATAGGCGAACCGTTGCCAAGTTCCTACCGTCCGCGCGTGCCTCGCAGGTATAGGAATACATGTCGTCGTTTATGGATGGATCACCCTGCACGACAAACTCGAGGCTGCTTGCCGCTCGACCGTCGAGCGCCTTCGAGGCGCCGAGCTCACCCACAGCCCACCACGCCGAGACGACCGCTCCCGCCACGAGACCGACGGACGCGGCATACAGCCACCGCTTCAAAGGGGCAAGCCGCGCACAAGATTGAGCCAGTACAACGAATACCGCCGCCGCAACGGGAATGGCCCATAGCGGCCCGAACGCCGGCGCCCGCTCCCTCAGCAGCGCATCAGCGGCCATGTTGAGCACCAAGACGCAGCTCATGCACATGCCGGCACACAAGGCCATCGTCCACGGAATCAGGGGGCGCGGAGGCATCACATGCTCGCGCTCGGTCGCATTCATACGCAGATGCAATCTTTGATTTTGGCAAGCTTCTTCTCGCCGATTCCCGACACACGCATCAGATCGTCAACCGAGGCAAAAGCACCGTTCTTTGTCCGCTCATCGATAATCGACTGGGCCATGGAGGGGCCGATGCCCGAGAGCGTCTGCAGCTCTGCCGCGCTTGCCGTATTGATGTTTACTAGGCCTGTGGCACCACTCACGCCCGACGATGCGGAAGCCCCACCATCAACACCGGCTTCCGCAATGGACGCCTGCTGCTCCCCTACCGTTGGAACGTGAATCTTCTGTCCATCGACGACCTTAGATGCCCGATTGAGCCCCGTAACGTCTGCCTCGGGCGCCAGCCCGCCGGCGGCATCAATCGCCTGAGCCACCCGCGCGCCGTCCTTGAGACGATATACACCGGGCGACACAACGGCGCCATCAACATCGACATAAACCTCTGCCGCGGCAGACGCCTTAGACGAAGAGCCTTCGGATGTCTTTCCGCTCGAGGCATCGCCGGATCCCGGATCCACCAACGAACCCGAACCATCAGTGCGCTCAAACGACACACCGTCGGCACCGCCGCCTAGGTTCGCCATCGCCAGTCCACTCGCCATCGCAATGACGACCAGTATCGCCACCACCACTGCCTTATGACCGAGCAGTTTGCCCGCCCAGCGGTCCATCTTTTTGACTCGTTCGTGTTGTTCGCGCTGCGCCATAGCAAAACCTCCCAACACCATCGTGTCAGGAAAGGAGCTCCGCAACGGCCACGCCCCAAAACCGGTTTTTGCGGTCAAACCAAAAGCTGACCAAAACCTTGCACAAATCTGTCCATTTATTCAAGCACGCGTCAGCAAATGAACACTTAGTCGCAAAATGCCCAGATAGCAAAAGACCGACGATACAGGCGCATCGTCGGTCTATGCACAAATTTACTCGTGATCTTGGTAAATCTCACGCGGAGCAAGCTCCGAATGTTTGCGTTTTAAGGTCTTAGGGGCCTTATATGTGTTGCTCTCGAAGTCGATGTACTCGGTCTGCTTGAGCAGGCGCTCAATCATCTCCTCGTGATCAAACAGTTCCCACGCCTCATGCACGGCATCGAGTTTAGCGTGTGTCTCGGGACGGCGCGGCATAAACAGCGTGCAGCAGTCGGGAGCGGCCTCAGTCGAGATATCGAACGTACCGATCTCCTCGGCGCGCGCGATGATCTCCTGCTTGTCCGAACCGATGAGAGGACGGAACACGGGGATCTTCACGGCCTCGTTGACGGCCATGATGTTCTCAAGCGTTTGGGAGGCAACCTGTCCAAGCGATTCGCCCGTAACGATGGCCTTGGCACCCTCGATGTGTGCAATGCGCTCAGCAACCGAATACATAATGCGGCGATACATGATCACGCGCAGGTTGCTGGGGCAGGTAACCGAAATCTCACGCTGGCAGTCGCCAAACGGCACCACGTACAGACGACCGATCTGGACACCCGGCGCAAGCGCACGGATGATGTCCTGCACCAAATACTCGCTCGTATCGGGCGTCTGCGGACGACCGGAGAAATGCACCGGCACGCACACCGCGCCGCGACGCGCGAGCATCCAGGTCGCCACCGGAGAATCGATACCCGACGACAGCAGCGTCACGACCTTGCCGGCAGAACCCACCGGCAGACCGCCCACGCCGCGCTCAGAGCGCGCGTACACATAAACGCTGCCCTGGACCACCAGTACGTGCACCATCGCATCGGGGTCGTGCATTTGGACCTTTTTATCAGGGAAGGCCTCACACAGCACCTCGCCCACCTGACGATTGATATCGATCGAGGTGAGCTCATAGTCAGTATTGGAGCGCTTGGCGTGCACCTTAAACGAATCGAAGGAACCAAACTCGCGCAGCGCCTTCACGGCGGCGGCGTAGTACTCCTGCGGGTCGCGATTGGTGTGATACGCCAAAGACACACGGGCAACGCCGGGAACGGTGCGAATGACACGCGCCGCCTCGTCGGCCTGATGCTCGTTAAAGGTCACGAGGATATAACCGGAAATTCGAGACACGGCATTCACGGAAAAGGCGGCCAAGGCCGCCTTGATGTTATCCATGAGGATATGCTCAAAATGTGCGCGGTTCTTGCCCTTCAGTCCAACCTCGTGATAGTGGACCAGGCAGACGCGAGCTGCCATTTAGGCTTCAGCAACCTTGTGGCCGAGCGCCTTCTCGTAACGGGCCTCGTCGTAAGAGATGTCGCCGTCGACAATCTCGTCCATAGCCATCGAGATGGTATCGGCACCGGAAAGCCCGATGGTGATGTCATCGACATCCTGGACGGCAAGCACGCGGTTGTGCTGGCCACGCAGCATGCTATTGATGTCGCAGGCGCGCTTGGAGGCAAGCGAAGCGAGCAGGAAGCGGTTGTGATCGGTCTTCTCCAGAAGATCGTCAATGCAAGGCTTTACAACGGACACGGACCTCAGATCCTTTCATGCATATCGAGAACGCGAACGAGCTCATCGGTCGCGCGGTCGAGATCGTCATTCACCACGACGTCATCGTAGCGGTCGGCAAGGGCAAGCTCATCGGCAGCGTTTGCCATACGCAGCTCAATCGTCTCGGGCGTCTCGGTACCGCGACCGACTAGACGCTCGCGGAGTACCTCAAGCGAAGGCGGCTTGATAAAGATCAGCACGGCTTCGGGGAAACGCTCCTTCACCTGCAGGGCGCCCTGGACATCGATCTCCAAAATCAGAGATGAGCCAGAGGCGAGCTTGGATGTGACCTCGCTCACCAACGTGCCGTAGCAGTTACCGTGGACCTCGGCCCACTCAACAAACTCACCGTTTGCCACGCGGCGGTCGAACTCCTCGCGCGTCAGAAAAAAGTAGTTGACGCCGTCGACCTCACCTTTGCGTGGTGCTCGCGTGGTAGCCGAAACCGTCAGACCCAGGTTCGAGCGGCGCTCGCGCACACGAGTGACGAGCGTACCCTTGCCTGCGCCTGACGGTCCAGAAATCACAAAGAGCTTGGAATCCTGAGCGCTCACTTATTTGGTCAGCTGCTCGAGGAGCTGCTCGCGCTGACGGACGCCGAGGCCCTGGACGCGACGAGTAGCGGAGATACCGAGCTCCTCCATGATCTTGGCGGCCTTGGCCTTGCCATAACCGGGGAGAGACTCGATGAGGGTGGAAACCTTCATGCGGGAAGCGATGGGGTCATCGGAGTTGAGCACGGACTCGAGGGACTTCTCGCCCTTCTTGATCTGCTCGCGAAGCTCAGCGCGGGCGTGACGTGCGGCAGCAGCCTTCTCAAGAGCCTGCTTGCGCTGCTCGTCGGTAAGCTGAGGGAGTGCCATTCGTACCTCCAAATAGTTGGGTTATATCTGATTCAATAATTGGCATTTTAGCACGTAGAACGTACAAAATGCCCAATCGCGGCTCCATAGGTTAGACGATACCCGCAAAAAGTGCAATATACTGCGTCCAAAGTTAAGCCCCTGACCTGCGATTCCACATAAAGGATGGGAAAGTTTACGCAGGAACAGGGGCTATTTTGTGATAATGAGACCCAAAAGTGGTGACTTAGGGGAATCTTTTACGCGACGTTTTCGATCAGCTCGGCAACGATGGCGTCAAAGGCGGCAACCGGATCGGCGGCACCGGTGATGGGACGGCCCACCACAATGTGGCTTGCGCCACGCTCAATAGCCTGAGAAGGCGTCGCCACGCGGGACTGGTCACCAAGTGCGGCACCCACCGGACGCACACCCGGAGTCACGATCAGCGCGTCGGGGCCGAGCAACTCACGCATGTCGTGGGCCTCCATCGGCGAGCACACGATGCCGTCGATACCGTTGGCCTGGGCAAGCTTTGCCAGGCGGACGGCTTCCTCGGCGACGGGCGACTCGACGCCGATCTCGGCCAGCGAATCCTGATTCATGCTCGTGAGCACGGTGATGGCAACGAGCTTGGCGCGGTCCTCGCGCGCCTCCTCGGCACCCTCACGGCACGCAGCGAGCATAGCGCCCGAACCCAAGCCATGGACCGAGAGCAGGTCGGCACCGGCGAGCGAGGCCGAACGGGCGGCACCGCGCACCTGATGCGGAATGTCATGGAACTTGAGGTCGAGGAAGACCTTAAAGCCCAAGTCCTTGAACGTCTTGACGATCTCGGGGCCCTCGGCGTAATAGAGCGTCATGCCGACCTTGAGCCAGGCGGCATGGCCCGAAAGCTCGTGGGCGAGCTCGAGCGCGCGCTCACGGTCGCAGTCGAGGGCGACGATAACACGGTCGCGGGCATCGGTCTCTAGCATTCGAAAGCACCTACCAGCTCGTTGATATCCTTCACGCCCTGAGACTCTGCCCAGGCCTCGAGCTCGCGCGCGATTTTAAGCGAAGCACACGGATCGACGAAGTTGGCCATGCCGACCGACACGCAGGTGGCACCGGCCAAGATAAACTCAGCCGCATCCTCGCCGGTCATGACACCGCCGACACCGTTGATGGGGATATCGACGGCCTGGGCAACCTCCCAGACCATGCGCACGGCGATATGGTGGCACAGCGGGCCCGAAAGGCCGCCCTTGGGCTTGGCCACGCGGGACTTGCGGGTATGGACGTCGATGGCCATGCCCTGGATGGAGTTGATGACCGAAAGGCCGTCGGCACCGGCAGCCTCGAGGGCCTTGGCGATCTCGGCGACGTTGACCGGCGCCATCTTCACGAACAGCGGCTTATCGGTCACCTTGCGGCAGGCGGCCATAACGGAAGAGGCGCCCTCGGGCGTGGAACCCATGGCGGCACCGCCGGCGGCGATATTAGGGCAGCTCACGTTGATCTCGTAGCCGGCAGCCCAGGGGCACAGCTCGACATACATCTCGAGTGCGCGGACAAACTCGTCAACGGAGTGGCCGGCAACCTGACAGATGACCTGGCAGCCGTCCTTGGACAGCTGTTCGAGCCACGGACCGGACTCGCGGGCAAAGGCGGCCACGCCGGGGTTCTGAAGGCCCACGGAGTTGATCATACCGCCGGGAATCTCGGCCATGCGGGGTGCGGGATTGCCGGGCCAGGGCTCGGCAGCACAACCCTTGGTGGTGATGGCGCCCAGCTGGGAAACATCAAAGAAGTTCTGGAACTGCCAACCGTAGCCAAAGGTACCGGCTGCGGTGTTGATGGGGTTCTGCATCTTGACGCCGCCGAAATCGACGGCCATGTTCACGGTACCCACTAGAAGACCACCACCTTGGAAGCATCGAACACGGGGCCGCACATGCAGGCACCCTTCATACCGTCGACCGTCTCGACATTGCAGGTGTTGCAGGCGCCAAAGCCGCAGCTCATCATGCGCTCGAGCGACACCTCGCAGTACGCACCGGCATCGGCGGCAGCGGCGGCGACTTTCTTCATCATGACGGCGGGACCGCAGCTGGCGACGTAGTCGTAGCCGCCCTCTCCAAGCAGCTCGGCTGCCGGGTCGGTGCAAAAACCGTGCGTGCCGAGCGAGCCGTCGTCGGTGCACACGTTGACCGTGGCGCCCAGCGCGCGGAACTCATCGACGCCCACGGCCTTGGACGCGGTGCCAAAGCCCAGGCACACGTCGACGGCCACACCCTGCTCGACGAGCATGCCGGCAAGGCACAGCACGGGCGGGACACCGATGCCGCCCGCAACGAGCAGCGCCTTCCTGGTGCCCTCGGGCACAAGCCAGCCGCGGCCGCCAGGGCCCAGCAGATTAGAGGTGGAACCGGGGGCCATCTGCGACAGACGACGGGTGTCGTCGCCCACGACGGCGTACCACAGCTCGACGGTGCCGGCCTGGGCGTCGGCGCGATAGAAGCTCAGGGGCACGCGAAGCAGCGAGGACGCATCGCCGGGCACGGCAATGTTCACAAACTGACCGGGCTTGAGCGCACTTGCAAGCTTGGGGGCCGAGATAACGAGCGAGAAGATGCCGTCGGCGATCTCCTGGTTCGAGACGACCTCGAAGTCGTGCATGCGTGCAGTGGAAGGTGTGGGCATAGACGCTCCAATCCCCCATGCGGTTGCATGGTTCAGGCGAACAGAAAGCGCGGCACCGCAAGGGCGCCGCGCACAAAAGCGATAAGGCTATGCTAGCAGATGCAGCCGTCGGCAAGCGTCTGTTTACCGCCGACAAACACATCGGTGGCACGACCGGTGAGCGTGCGGCCGGCAAAACCGGAGTTCTCGGCACGCGACTCGTAGCCGTCCTCGCCGACCGTCCAGGTGGCGGACGCGTCGAAGACGGTCAGGTCGGCGACGGAGCCCACCTTGACCTGAACCTGGTCGAGGCCCAGGATCTCACGCGGCTTGATGGCCATGAGCTCGACCATGCGGCCCATGCTCATCTTGCCCGTGTTGACCAGCTCGGTGAGTACGAGCGACAGCGAGGTCTCGAGGCCGATCATGCCGAAGGGCGCAAGCTCGAACTCACGGGCCTTCTCCCACGGGGTGTGGGGAGCGTGATCGGTGACGATAGCGTCGACGGTGCCGTCGATGACACCCTGGCGGATGGCCTCGGCATCCTCCTCGGTACGCAGCGGCGGATTGACCTTGAGCGAGGTATTGTAGGTCTCGTCCAGGTCGTTCTCGGTCAGGAACATGTGGTGCGGGGTGGCCTCGCAGGTAACCTGAACGCCAGCGGCCTTACCGGCACGCACGATCTCCAGGCCATGGGCGGTGGAGATGTGCTGGATGTGCAGCTTGGCACCGGTCAGCTTGGCGATCTCGATGTCGCGGGCGATCTGGAGCTCCTCGCCGGCAGCCGGCCAGCCCTCGAGAGCCAAACGGGTAGAGACCTTGCCCTCGTTGATCTGGCCGTGGCCGACCAGGTCCTCGTCCTGGCAGTGGCTCATAAAGACCTTGCCGAACATCTTGCCGTAGTCCATGCAGCGACGGAGCATGCCCGCGCCCTGCACGCCGCGACCGTCGTCGGTGAAGGCGACGGCGCCGTGGGCGACCATATCGCCCATCTCGGACATAGCCTCGCCCTTAAGACCGCGGGTCATGGCGCCCGACGGATAGACGCGGCAGTGACCGACCTCGGCAGCGCGGGACTTGACGAACTCCACGACGGTACCGTTATCGGTGACAGGATCGGTGTTGGGCATGGAGCACACGCCGGTAAAGCCGCCCTTGGCAGCTGCGCGGGTGCCGCTCTCGATGTCCTCTTTGACTTCGTAGCCGGGCTCGCGAAGGTGAACGTGCATATCCACCAGACCGGGGACGAGGTACTTGCCGGAAAGGTCGAGGACCTCGGCTCCCTCGACGGCGAGATTCTCGCCGACCTCGGCGATCTTATCGCCGTCAATCAGGACGTCAACGACACCGTCAAGCTCGACGGACGGGTCGACGACGTGGGCATTCTTAAGAAGCAAGGCCATTATCGGCACCTCCAAGCAGCAGATACAGGATAGCCATACGCACGCAGATACCAGCGTAGACCTGCTCCAGGATGACGGAGCGTTGCGGGTGGTCGGCCATATAGGAGTCGAACTCGACGCCGCGGTTGATGGGACCCGGGTGGCAGATGATCGCGTCGGGCTTCATGAGCTTCTCGCGGTCCTTGGTCAGACCGAAGAGTTTGTGGTACTCGCGAATGGTCGGGAACGGGGCGCCCTCGAGGCGCTCCTGCTGCACGCGCAGCATATAGACGACGTCCAGCTCGGGCAGGACGGAATCGAGGTCGCTCGTCACGTGGTCGCAGCCCAGAACCTCGGGCGCCGGCGGCAGCAGCGTGCCAGGGGCGACGGCGTAGGTCTCGCAGCCCATGATCTTAAGGGCGGGGATCAGCGAGCCGCAGACACGGGAGTGGGCGATATCGCCGACGACGGCGACCTTCAGACCGTGGAAGTCGCCCTTGTGCTCCCAGATGGTGTACAGGTCGAGCAGGGCCTGCGTGGGATGGTTGTGCTTGCCGTCGCCGGCGCAGATGACGCTCGCGGGCGAGTTCTGCGTGACGATGTAGGGAGCACCGGCGTGCTTATCGCGAACGACGATGCAATCAATCTTATACGCGTTGAGGGTCTCGACGGTGTCGACGAGGCTCTCGCCCTTGACCGTGGAGGTCGAGGAGCCGCCAAAGTTGAGGCTGTCGGCCGAAAGACGCTTCTCGGCGAGCTCGAAGGAGCTGCGGGTGCGCGTCGAGGGCTCGTTGAACATGTTGACGATGGTCTTACCCTTGAGCGTGGGGACCTTCTTGATCGCACGCTCGTTGACCTCGGAGAACGCCTTGGCGGTCTCGAGGATGAGCTTGATGTCCTCTTCGGAGTACTCGGTAATGTCGATCAGGTGCTTATGGTTGAACGCCACGGTACTACTCACCTCCCAGCGGCGCGGAGCCCACATGGGAACCCGGCGCGACGTCGTTAATCTCGACAGCGGTGTGGCCGTCGACTTCCTTCATATATAGGTGCACGTTCTCCTCATGCGACGAGGGAACGTTCTTGCCGACAAAGTCCGGCGAGATGGGGAGCTCACGGTGGCCGCGGTCAACGAGGACCGCCAGCTCGATGCGGCTCGGACGGCCCAGGTCCATGACGGCGTCCAGAGCGGCGCGAATGGTACGACCCGTATACAGGATGTCGTCCACCAGCACGACGCGCTTGCCGTCGACGCTGAAGGGAATGTTGGTGGCGTGGATCGCGGGAGCGAAATTGGTCGCATAGTCATCGCGATAGAAGCTGATGTCGAGGCTGCCGAGCGGAACGTCGACGCCCTCGATCTCCTTGATCTCCTCGGCGAGCTTCTTTGCCAGAAGGTCGCCGCGCGTGACGATGCCGACCAGAGCGAGGTCTTCACAGCCCTCGTTGCGCTCGAGAATCTCGTGCGCGATGCGGGTCATCGCTCGATTGACGGCGGTCTCGTCCATGATGACCGCCTTGGGGGAAGTCGTGCCCATCGATCTCCTTCCTCACATGTCTTGACTGCTGACACAGTCAAAAAAATAGATGCCCGACCGCTCAAAGCGGACCAGACACCCA
The DNA here is from genome assembly GCA_048205975.1 of Collinsella sp. GTDB lineage: Bacteria > Actinomycetota > Coriobacteriia > Coriobacteriales > Coriobacteriaceae > Collinsella. The sequence goes on along the minus strand of DBEWTI010000128.1, from coordinate 73,378 downwards.
CAGGAAGGGCTGCTCTTTGGCAGCTATGTAATTCCATGTGGGTATCTCGTACCCCTTTAATGGTCAAGGGATAGTGTAGCCAACCTTGAGCTTAATTGCGAGCATAAATACAGAGCAATCCGTAAACGGAGCCCTACGCTCAATAAACCTATATATATTTGTGGGACGAGCTTGAAAACCTTGTTGCGAGCTGGCATAATCCCCCCTGCTGCACGCAAATCGGATCTACGTCCAGGGCCGTGGCGTGGGCACTATCGCCAAAAGAGGAATATCTCTGTGTAGATTACGCACAGGGAGTGACTTCTGTGCTATAGTTCAGGCTTGTTTGTTAACGCGACATGTTCGTTTGTCGCCCAAGGAGGGTCAGTTATGTCCAAAGTTTGCGAAGTTTGCGGTAAGCACCCGGTTGCCGGTCGCTCCATCAGCCACTCTCACCGCGTCACCAACCGTAAGTTCCGCCCCAACATCCAGCGCGTCTACGTCGTCGTCGATGGTCACCGTCGCAAGATGAACGTTTGCTCCACCTGCCTCAAGTCTGGCAAGGTTGCGCGCTCCTAAATAAGGTCTTACCAACAAGTACCTCGGACTCTCCGGGTCAAAGACCTCGCGTTCACATAGAACTTACCAAAGGCGTCCTCCCCTGCGGAGAGCGCCTTTTTTGCACTCATTGGGGACAGACTTACATGAGTGTTTGCAGATGTCAAAGGGATCGTAGCCCAGCTGGTATGCCCTGAAGCTTGACCAGCGGTAGGCATCGAGCGAGTCGAGCGCACCTTTCACGGGGTTGAGACGAATATAATCGAGCAGCTGCACTGCCTGCGTGTCTGACTCAACCGCAACCCGCGAATAGCAATTGTCAAAAGATGCCCCGTTCTTCCCGTTTTCCGATTGAAATACTCATGTAAGTCCGTCCCCAATAAGTGGGGCGATGCAGCAGGCTGATAATTTTAGTTAAAACGCTTCAGTTTATTGAAGCGTTTTAGTGTGCCTTTTACAGGAATCTTACCGTTCGCCGAATAATTTCTTGCTATCATGCAAGGCGTAGGGTAAATCTCCGATCGCAAGGAGACACAAATGGTGAAAAAGTCACCGGAAAACACTACTCCCGCAATTGTGGACAACGTAGAGGCGCTTGAGGCTAAGCTCGCTCAGATGCGAGAGGCCCAGGCGCTTTTTGCTACGTACACGCAGGAGCAGGTCGACAAGATCTTCTACGAGGCCGCCATGGCCGCCAACAAGGCTCGTATCCCGTTGGCGAAGATGGCCATCGAGGAGACCGGCCGCGGCGTTCTTGAGGACAAGGTCATCAAGAACCACTACGCCGCAGAGTACATCTACAACGCTTACAAGAACACCAAGACCTGTGGTGTCCTGGAGCACGACGAGGCCTACGGCATCACCAAGATCGCCGAGCCCATCGGTATCGTGGGCGCCGTCATCCCGACGACCAACCCCACCTCCACCGCAATCTTCAAGACGCTGATCAGCCTGAAGACCCGCAACGGCATCATCATCTCCCCGCACCCGGCAGCCGCCAAGTGCACCATCGCCGCCGCCAAGCTCGTGCTTGACGCCGCCGTCAAGGCCGGCGCCCCCGAGGGCATCATCGGCTGGGTCGATGTCCCCTCCATCGAGCTGACCAACATGGTCATGCGCGACGTCGACATCATCCTCGCCACCGGTGGCCCGGGCATGGTCAAGGCCGCCTACTCCTCGGGCAAGCCTGCCCTGGGCGTTGGCGCCGGTAACACCCCGGTCATCATCGACGACACTGCCGACGTGCTGCTCGCCGTCAACTCCATCATCCACTCCAAGACCTTCGACAATGGCATGATCTGCGCTTCCGAGCAGTCCGTGACCGTCATCGACACCATCTATGACCAGGTTAAGGCCGAGTTCCAGAAGCGCGGCTGCTACTTCGTCAAGCAGGGTGCCGAGATGGAGGCCCTGCGTGGCGCCATGTTCAAGAACGGCGCTCTCGACCACCGCATCCCCGGCATGGCTGCCGCCAAGATCGCCGAGCTCGCCGGTATCGAGGTTCCTGCCAAGACCAAGATCCTGATCGCCGAGGTCACCTCCACCGACCCCGCCAAGGAGGAGTTCTCCCACGAGAAGCTCTCCCCGGTCCTGGCCATGTACCACGCCAAGGACTTCCAGGAGGCCGTCGACAAGGCCGAGCACCTGGTGCTCGCCGGTGGCCCGGGCCACACCGCCTCTCTCTACGTGCACCCCGCCCAGGCCGAGAAGATCAGCCTGTTCGAGCACGTCATGAAGGCCTGCCGTATCGTCATCAACACCCCGTCCTCGCACGGCGGCATCGGTGACCTGTACAACTTTGGCATGAAGCCGTCTCTGACCCTGGGCTGCGGCTCCTGGGGCGGCAACTCCGTCTCCGAGAACGTTGGGGTGAAGCACTTGATCAACGTTAAGACTGTGGCCGAGCGCCGTGAGAACATGCTGTGGTTCCGCGCTCCCGAGAAGGTTTACTTCAAGAAGGGTTCCACGCCCGTCGCTCTCGACGAGCTCGGCACCGTCATGGGCAAGAAGCGCGCCTTCATCGTCACCGACCAGTTCCTCTTCAAGAATGGCAACACCCGCGCCATCGAGGCCAAGCTCGACGAGATGGGCATCGCCCACGACTGCTTCTACGACGTCGAGCCCGATCCGTCGCTTCAGTGCGCGCGCCGCGGCGCCAAGCAGATGGCTCTCTTTGAGCCGGACGTCATCATCGCCGTCGGCGGTGGCTCCGCTATGGACGCCGGCAAGATCATGTGGATGATGTACGAGCACCCCGAGTGCAAGTTTGAGGACATGGCCATGGACTTCATGGACATCCGCAAGCGTATCTTCACCTTCCCCGAGATGGGCAAGAAGGCCTACTTCGTCGCCGTCCCGACCTCCTCGGGTACCGGCTCCGAGTGCACGCCGTTCGCCATCATCACCGACAAGGAGACCGGCATCAAGTGGCCGCTCGCCGACTACGCGCTGCTCCCCAACATGGCTATCGTCGACGCCGACAACTGCATGACCGCCCCGCGCGGCCTGACCGCTGCCTCCGGCATCGACGTCATGACCCACGCCATCGAGTCCTACGTCTCCATCATGGCTTCCGACTACACCAAGGGCCTCTCCGAGCGTGCTGCCAAGCTCGTCTTTGAGAACCTGCCCTCCAGCTTCGAGAACGGCGCCAAGGACCCGCACGCCCGCGAGGAGATGCACAACGCCTCCTGCATGGCCGGTATGGCCTTCGCCAACGCCTTCCTGGGCCTCAACCACTCCATGGCTCACAAGCTCGGCGCTTTCCATCACCTGCCCCACGGCATCGCCAACGCTGTCATCCTGACCCGCGTCATGCGCTACAACGCCGCCGAGGCCCCCGTCAAGATGGGCACCTTCTCCCAGTATCCTTACCCCAACGCGCTGCACAACTACGCCGAGATGGCCAAGTACTGCGGCATCGAGGGCAAGGACGACAAGGAGACCTTCGAGAACTTCATCACGAAGCTCGAGGAGCTCAAGGACTTCATCGGCGTCAAGAAGACCATCGCCGACTACGGTGTCGACGAGCAGTACTTCCTCGACACGCTCGACGAGATGACCGAGCAGGCATTCAACGACCAGTGCACCGGCGCTAACCCGCGCTACCCGCTCATGAGCGAGATCAAGGAGCTCTACCTGGACGCCTACTACGGCCGCGAGCCCCAGGACTACGCCGTCTGCTAGTTTTAGCACGGTTTTTAACGGCGGGGGTGCACGGGTGTTTCACACACCCCCGCCGTCGCTTCTATCGCATCGTTGAAAGGATGCAACCATGCTGCTACCCGATTCCAAGACCGAGCTCGTCCGCCGTGGCAACAAGGTCGTTTACGACCTGGGCGACAAGATCGTCAAGGTCTTCAACGAGACCAAGCCTGTCTCCGACGTGTTCAACGAGGCTTTGAATCTTGCCCGCATCAATGAGTGCGGCATCCGCAGCCCCAAGGCTCTCGAGGTTTCCCAGCTCGAGAACGCCAACGGCTGGGCGCTTGTGACCGAGAAGGTCCCGGGCACCACCCTTGCCGAGAAGATGACTGCCGAGCCCCAGCGCTTCGGTGAGTACCTCGAGATGTTCGTCGACCTCCAGATCGAGATCCACGGCTACACCTCCCCGCTGCTCAACCGTCAGCGCGACAAGTTCGCCCGCATGATCGACAGCCTGGATCAGCTCAATGCCACCACGCGCTACAACCTTCAGGAGCGCCTGGACGGCATGACCAAGGAGTTCAAGGTCTGCCACGGCGACTTCAACCCCTCCAACGTCATCGTTGGCGACGACGGCCAGCTCTACGTGTGCGACTGGGCACACGCCACCCAGGGCTCCCCTGCCGCCGACGTTGCAACCACCTACCTGCTCTTTGCCCTCAACAGCAAGGACCAGGCCGAGGCCTACCTGGAGCTCTACTGCGACCGCGCCGACATGCCCATGCAGGTCGTGCGTCAGTGGACGAGCATCGTCGCCGCTTCCGAGCTCGCTCGCAAGCGCAACGTGAACGATGAGTTCCTTAAGAACTGGATCGACGTCGTCGATTATCAGTAATATCTGAGCGATTTATTCGCATCGGAGGCACAAAGGAAAACCCCGCAGCTCGTTTGGGCTGTGGGGTTTTCCTTTTAGGATTCGAATATATTGATGAGCAAAAGAACGGTCCCGCATCTCCCCGATCTGGAGAAATGCAGGACCGTCCCGTAGTACAGCTATCGGCGATGCCGTCGATTAACGACGGGCCGCCTTTACGAGCTCGGCGACCTTGGCGACGACCTCATCGATCGCCACATCCTCGCGCTCGCCCGTGGCACGGTCCTTAAGCTCGACGGTACCGTTCTTAAGGCCACGCTTACCCAGAACGACCTGATACGGGAAGCCCATGAGGTCGTTATCGGCAAACTTAAAGCCGGGACGCTCGTCGCGGTCGTCGACGACGACCTCAATACCCTCGGCGCACAGGCCCTCGACGATCTGGTCGCAGACGGTAGCGCACTCCTCCTTCTTGGGGTCGAGCGGAATCACCGCGACCTCGTAGGGAGCGACGGAAACCGGCCAGACGATACCGTGCTCGTCGTTATGCTGCTCAACGACGGCAGCGAGCGAACGGGACACGCCCACGCCGTAGCAACCCATGATGAGCGGCTTCTCCTTGCCGTCCTCGTCCATAAAGGTTGCACCCATGGCCTCGGAGTACTTGGTGCCCAGCTGGAAGACCTGCGAAACCTCGATGCCGCGAGCAGCAGAAAGCGGCTTGCCGCAGTGCGGACAGGGGTCGCCTGCGACGACGGTAACCAGGTCGGCCCACTCGTCGACGGTAAAGTCGCGCTCGGGGCAGGCGCCGGTAAAGTGATAATCGGCCTCGTTGGCACCGCAGGCCCACTGCTTGGACTCGCGCAAGCTCTCGTCGCAGACCAGACGGATACCCTCGGGCAGGTTGACCGGTCCGATAAAGCCCTTGTGCAGACCGTAGGTCTGGAGCTCCTCATCGGTCATCATGCGATACCCCTTGCCAAAGACGTGCTCGGCCTTGCAGTCGTTGAGCTCGTGATCGCCCGGAACGATTGCCACAACGGGCTTGCCCTCGGCGTCGATGAGCGCCAGCGACTTGCGCGTGCCGTTCTCGGGGAAGCCGAAGAACTTGGCAACGGCCTCGATGGTACCCATGCCCGGAGTCTCGACCTTGGTGAGCGTACCGTCGCCAGGGCCCTCAGTAACGACGACCTTGGTGCTTGCGGCCTCATCGTCGGCAGCAAAGCCGCAATCGTCGCAGTACACCAGCGATGCCTCGCCGGCATCGGCCAGCGCCATGTACTCGACGGAGGTGTCGCCGCCGATCTCACCGGAGTCGGCGACAACGGGCAGAGCCTTGATATAGCAGCGCTCGCAGATGTTGGCGTAGGCCTGCTTCATCTTGTCGTACTCCTCCTGCAGGCTCTCCTGCGTGGCGGAGAAGCTGTAGGCATCCTTCATGATGAACTCGCGACCGCGCATCAGGCCAAAGCGAGGACGGAACTCGTCGCGGAACTTGTCCTGAATGTGGTACAGGTTGACGGGCAGTTGCTTGTAAGAGCGCAGCTCGTTGCGCACCAGGGCCGTGACGGTCTCCTCGTGCGTGGGACCCAGGACAAACTCACGGCCATGACGGTCGTCAAAGCGCACAAGCTCCTTGCCATAGGCGTCGATGCGGCCGGACTCACGCCACAACTCGGCATCGACCATGATGGGCATCATAAGCTCCTGGGCGCCGGCAGCGTCCATCTCGTCGCGCACGATATTCTCGATCTTGCGGATCGAGCGCCAAGCAAGCGGCAGGTAGGAATACAGACCGGCGGCCTCTTTGCGGATCATGCCGGCACGGAGCAGCAGGCGGTGGCTGGCGAGCTCAGCGTCCGCCGGATCCTCTTTAAGCGTCGGCGCATAGAGCTTAGACATATACATTGCTCGAGTCATTTACTTCTCCTCAATAAGTTTGTCGACCTCGGCCATAAGCGCGTCGACAATTTGATCCTCAGCTACTTTACCAATGATCTGGCCATGCGAAAAGAGCAGGCCCTGACCTCGTCCACAGGCCACGCCTAGGTCGGCGTCGGAAGCCTCGCCGGGGCCATTAACGGCACACCCCATCACGGCGATCGAAAGCGGCGCGGAGTAGTTCTTAAGCCGCTCGGTGACCTCCTCGGCAATGGGAATAAGGTTAACCTGGCAGCGAGCGCACGTAGGGCACGAGACAATCTCGGGACCACGGTGGCGCAGGCCCAGCGACTGCAGAATACCCCAGGCGACCGGCGGCTCCTCGACCGGATCGGCCGTGAGCGACACACGCATGGTGTCACCGATGCCTTCGGAAAGCAAGATACCCAAGCCTACAGAGCTCTTGATGGTGCCCTGGAGCTTGGTACCCGCCTCCGTCACGCCCAGGTGAAGCGGAACATGCGGTATCTCGCGCGACAGGGCGCGATAGGTATCAAGCGTCGTCTGTACGCTATGGGCCTTGGCGGAAAGCACGATGTTGGTAAACCCACGATCCTCAAAGTGCTGTACAAAGCGCTCGCTCGACATCACGAGCTTTTCGGGCTGCGTAAGGTCATCGCGCTCGGCGATATCCTGCTCAAGCGAGCCGGCGTTGACACCGATGCGAATCGCACAGCCCGCAGCGCCGGCAGCGTCGATGACGGCATCGACCTTAGCCCAATCGCCGATATTACCGGGATTGATGCGCAGTTTGGAGGCACCAGCCTCGACGGCGCCGATGGCGAGCTTATGGTTAAAGTGAATATCGGCGACAATCGGCACCGGGGACTCAGCACAGATGGTACGGAAGCCCTCGAGCGCGGCCTCGGTGGGCACGCTCACGCGCACGATATCGCAGCCCGCCCGCGCCAACGCGCGAACCTGCCCAAGCGTTGCCTGAGCATCGGCGGTATCGGTGCAGGTCATGGACTGAACCACGACCGGCGCGCCGCCGCCGATCTGCACGCCGCCCACATGCACGGGGCGCGTCAGCTCGCGCGGCAAAGAATGGGATAGAGACAATCCAAACACTCCCCTACAGAATAAATCGAAGGATGTCGGAACGAAGCATATAGACAAACAGCAGCGCAAAGAGCGCGATGCCCACATAGCTCACAATCGTCTGGACCTTGAGCGGCAGCTCGCGGCCCGCAATCTTTTGAATGATCTCGATGACCAGCTTGCCGCCATCGAGTGGTGGGATGGGCAGCAGGTTCATAAAGCCAAGCGAGAACGAAATGAGGGCGGCAAACGAAAGGAACGTGGCAGGGCCGGCAGCAGCGGCCTGTGAGGACATAACGCTAATACCCACGATCGAAGAAGACTGATCGAGAATCTCCATCGTATGCTGCGGCTGGAGCAGGCGCATCACGCCTTCCGCTGTCTGCACGACATAGGAGAACGACAGGCGAGCCGACGTGATGGGGTCTAAACGGACCACCTGCGTAGAAGCATACACACCTAGGCGCTCGTCCTCTTTGAGCGCAACCGTGGTCGAATGCTGCTTGCCGTCACGCTCGTAATCGATAGCGATATCGTCCTTACCGGCAGCCTTGCCGATGGCATCGTAAACGTCCATCCAAGTAGAGCACGATACTCCGTCAACCGAAAGGATCGCGTCGCCGCCCTCGATACCCGCCTTGGCGGCAATAGACCCCTCGTCAACCTGACCGATCACGTTGGTATCCATCGGCACGGTGACACCCGCAATGGAATAGATACTCATAAGGAGCAAAAAACCCGTCAAGATATTAACGATAATGCCCGCGAGCAGCATAAAGGCACGCTTGAGAAAGCCTTGGCCAAGATAGGTGTGCGAGCGCTCTTGCGCAAGGAACTCGGCCTCGCCGCACGGCAGCTCCCACACATCGCCCTCGGCAGTCGCATGTTCGCGATCGAAACGGCGACCATCAAAGGTGGTATAGCCTGCCGTGTCTCGCGGCAACGTCTGATATTTGGTGGGATAGTAGCTCGGCGAGGGCTTCTCCCCTTCCTCATACCAGGGTGCGATGGAGCCCCAGCCCAGCAAAAGGGCGCATGCCTCGAGCACATCCTCCTCGGAAAGCTCGAGCTCGACAGCAAGGTCGGCCACGGTCACGCGACCATGACGATAGATAGCCGCGAGCACGCGATCGGAGCACGAGACATCGGTCGGATCCATACCGCAGATGGCAGCGTAGCCACCCAGCAGCAGCGGGGTCACGCCAAACTTGGTTCCAATGCGACGCGACGTGTAATGGATGTCAAAGCGGCACGGCAGACCCAAAAAGAACTCGGTCACACGGACGCCGCAGGCACGCGCCGCCAAAAAGTGGCCGCCCTCGTGCAAAAACACGAGGACGGAAAGCATCAGCAGGCCCCAAAAGACCGATGAGAGAACGCTCAGAACAGTATCCATAAAACGAAAAAGCAATCCTTATGGGTTAGGAACGGGTTGCGGCGAGCACCTGCGCAGCCTTTTCACGCGCCCACGCATCGATGTCGCGAAGCTGCTCAAACGAATCGACCGCCCGCATATCGTGGGCGTCCATGCAGGATTCCACAATGCGATCGATATCGGTAAAGCTGCAGCCATCGTGCAGGAAGGCATCGACGGCGACCTCGTTGGCGGCATTGAGCACGCACGGCATGGTGCCACCCGTCTTGCCGGCACGCTCGGCCAGTGCCAGACAGCGGAAGGTATCCATGTCGGCAGCATCAAACGTGAGCTGCCCCAGCTCGCGGAAATCGATACGAGGCGCCGGGGTATCCCAACGCTCGGGATACGAGAACGCGAACTGGATGGGAATACGCATGTCGGATGCACCGAGATGCGCCATCACGGAGCCGTCGGCGAACTCGACCATAGAGTGAATCTTGGACTGACGCTGCACGACCACGTTAATGAAATCGAGGTCGCAGTTAAACAGATGCATGGCCTCAATGCGCTCCAGGCCCTTGTTCATGAGGGTGGCGGAGTCAATGGTGATCTTGGCACCCATGGCCCACGTGGGATGCGCGAGGGCATCGGCACGCGTCACGTGATCGAGCTCGTCGCGCGTGCGGCCAAAGAACGGACCGCCCGAGCAGGTGAGCCAAATGCAGTGGGCCTCGCGCGGGTTCTCCCCCAGATAGCACTGGTAAATGGCGGAGTGCTCAGAGTCGACTGGAATAAGCTGGCCCGGTTGCGCCAACGGCATAAGCAAGTCGCCACCGACGACGAGGGACTCCTTGTTGGCAAGGGCAAGGCGCTTATTCGAGGTTAAGGCCGCATGGCTCGCCTCGAGACCGGCGGCGCCCACAATAGCGACAAGCACGCAGTCGACATCGTCGCGACGCGCGAGCTCGCAAACCGCCTGCGCGCCAACGCCGAGCTTCGTTCCCTCGGGCAACTCCTGCAGCACGGCGTCATCGCCATGATCGACATCGGCCACGGCAACCGCCGGAACCGAGAACTCGCGGACAGCGGCAACGAGCTTGGAGGTACTGGAGTTAACGGACAGCGCCGTCACCTGCAGGCGATCGGCATGCTGGCGGCACACATCGAGCGCCTGGGTGCCGATGGAGCCCGTACAACCCAAGATTGCAACGCGAAGGCGTCCATCGGGGCCATACGTCGTCTGGAAGGACATTACAGCACGCCTCCGATCATCAGCAACAGCTGCGCGGTGATGCAGCCGAAGATAAGCGAGTCGCTACGATCGAGCATGCCGCCGTGGCCCGGGATAAGGTTGCCGGAATCCTTGACGCCCACACCGCGCTTGATGCGCGACTCGATAAGGTCGCCGATAACGCCCAGAATGGACACGACCACGCCGCACAGCAGCGCATAGGGCAGGCTGAGCTTGTAGAAGTGCGTCGCCCACAGGATGAGCCAAATCAAAACCGAGCCCAGGATGCCGCCGGCAAACCCCTCCCAGCTCTTTTTGGGAGAGATCTTGGGAACCATCTTGTGCTTGCCGATACGGCTGCCCACGATGTAGGCAAACGAATCGGAGACCCAAAGGGACGCGCAAACGCCCACTGAAAGCAGGGCGCCGGCAAAACCGGGCACGGCATCGCGCAGCAGCACGATAGCCGACAGCATAAAGCCAGTGTAGATGGGGCCCATGAGCGTCACGGCCACATCAGAGATACGGGTACGCGGCGACCAGACATACCAAATGCCCACAGCGAGCATCAAGGCAAAAAGCAGGGCATTCAGCAACATCGAATCGCCCAACGCCGACAGCGGAAAGAGTACGGCGGCAGCGATACCCATGCGCTCGTTAGCCATCTTGCCATCGAGCCTTGTCATACGGAAAAACTCATAGCAGCACAGACCGCTCATGACGGAAACAAAGATGGCAGTGGGCACGATACCCAAAACCAGGCACAGGATAAAGACAACGGCATAAACGATACCGGCGGCGGCACGGGTAATAAAGCCCGCAAGCCACGAACCGGTGCCATTCTTCGCTGCGGGCGCTCCCGCAGCGACAGCCTTGCGCTCAGATGTCTTGGGAGCAGTTGCCTTGGGACGATCGGACACGATTAAGCCTCCTCGGTCTTGCTCAGTCCACCAAACCTACGGTCACGGCCCTGATAGGCCAAAATGGCGTCGACAAGGCCCCAACGATCAAAGTCGGGCCAATAGGTATCGGTGACATAGAACTCGGAATAAGCCACCTGCCACAGCAGATAATTCGACAGACGCAACTCGCCAGAAGTGCGAATCACGAGCTCCGGATCGGGAAGACCGGCGGTGTACAGGTGTGAAGCCACCATATCGTCATCGATTGCGGCAGGATCAATCTTTCCGGCAGCGGCATCGAGAGCAAGCTGACGGGCGGCACGGGTGATCTCGGCGCGGGCACCGTAGTTAACGGCCAGTGCCAGCGTCATGCCCGTATGGTCAGCGCACTCGGCAAGACCGCGCTCAAAGACGTCGCGCGTCTTCTTGGGCAGTGCGGAAATGTCGCCCAAAAAGACAACACGAACGTTCTCACGCTTGAGCAGCGGCAACTCATCGACAAACGTCTTGGCAAAGAGGTGCATCAAGACGTTGACCTCGTGCTGCGGGCGATTCCAGTTTTCAGTCGAAAACGCGTAGGCCGAAAGCACGTCGACGCCCAGGCGCACGCAGGCGGTAATGATCTCGCGCAAGGAGACGATACCGGCCTTGTGACCCTCGGTGCGGGCAAGACCGCGCGACGTGGCCCAACGGCCGTTACCGTCCATGATGCACGAGATATGGCGCGGAATGTTATTGAGGTCTAGGTCGGAAAAACCGACGCCCGCAGGGGCGTCGGCAAAGTACTCGACCAGTTTATGCTCGTCGTATTGCACCTTAGATCTCCATGACCTCGGCTTCTTTTTCCTTCAGAAGCTCCTCGACCTTGGCAACATACTCATCGGTATGCTTCTGAACCTTGGCCTGCTCGCAGCGGACATCGTCCTCGGTGAGCTCCTCGTCGCGCTCGAGCTTATTGTTAAAGTCGCGACGGATGTTGCGAATGGAAACCTTGGCCTGTTCGGCGTACTCGCGGCACTCCTTGACGAGCTCGCGACGACGCTCCTCGGTGGGAGCCGGGAAAGGCAGACGTACGACGGTGCCATCGGAGTTGGGGGTAATGCCCAGGTCGGAGGCGCTGATAGCCTTGACGATGGCGTTGATGAGCGCCTTGTCCCACGGCTCGATGAGCAGCATGTGGGCCTCGGGGGTCTTGACGGCAGCAACCTGCGTGACCGGCGTGGGAACACCGTAGTAATCGACGGTAATGTCGGACAGAATGTTGGCATTGGCGCGGCCGGTACGGACCTTGGAGAAGTTGTGCTTGAGGGACTCGAGCGACTTGTCCATGTGGGCGGTGATGTTCTCTGCCATGCTTAATCCTCCTGATAGACGAGCGTGCCGACGGGCTCACCCGCGAGCGCGCGCTTGACGGTGTCCTCGCCATCGATGTTGAGGACCAAAATGGGCATACGGTTGTCCTGGCAAAGAGCCGTAGCCGTGGAATCCATAACCTGCAGGCCGCGGACGAGCACCTCGTGATAAGTAATCTTGTCAAAGCGGACGGCGTCGGCGCACTTGACGGGATCCTTGTCGTAGATACCGTCGACCTTGGTGGCCTTGATCAGAATCTCGGCACCAATCTCGCAAGCGCGAAGGGCCGCGGCGGTGTCGGTCGTAAAGTACGGATTGCCCGAACCGGCAGCGAAGATAACGACGTTGCCCTTGGACAGGTGGTTGATGGCGCGACGGCGAATATAGGGCTCGCAGATCTCGTTCATCTGGATAGCGCTCATCACGCGGCAGGGAACATCGTTGTGCTCGAAGGCATCCTGCAGAGCAAGCGCGTTCATGACGGTCGCAAGCATGCCCATATAATCGGCCTGGGCACGCTCCATGCCACCGGCAGCGCCGGCCATGCCGCGGAAAATGTTGCCGCCGCCGACAACGACGCCGACCTCATGGCCTACAGCGAGCAGCTCCTTGACCTGCTTGGCAAGATGGTCGGTAACCTTGGGGTCGATGCCGTAGTGGCCGTCGCCCATCAGCGCTTCGCCGGAAAGCTTCAGAAGCACGCGTTTGTATCGGATGTCGGACAAAACGATCCTCCTTTAATTAGACTCACAATATGATAGCAAAGGCTCTGCTCAGAGCCATGAAAAAGCAGGCTGTGAGTAAAACCCACAGCCTGCTCATTACCAGCTACAAGAGCTTATTTACTCGCCACGGACCAGACGGTCGAAGGCAACGACGGTAATGGTGTCGCCGAGCTCCTTGGAGACCTGCTCAGCGTACTTCTTGATGGTGAGGGAGCTGTCCTTGATGAACTCCTGCTCGGTGAGCACGGACTGCTTGTAGAACTTCTCCAGACGGCCGACAGCCATCTTCTCCTGGATGGCCTCGGGCTTGCCGGACTCGGCGGCCTGAGCCATGTAGATCTGCTTCTCGTGCTCGACGGTCTCGGCCGGAACCTGCTCGCGGGTAGCGCAGATCGGGGCGACGGCGGCAACCTGAAGGGCAACGTCGTGAGCGAAGGTCTTGAAGGACTCGGCCTGAGCGGTCTCGGCCTTCTCGAAAGCGAACTCGACGAGGACGCCGATCTTACCACCCATGTGGATGTAAGAAGCGAGAGCGCCGTTCTCGGCCTTGCGGGCGGCGAAACGAGCAATCTTCATGTTCTCGCCCATGATGTGAATCATCTCGGTGAGCTCGGAGGAAACGGTCTCCTCGCCCATCGGCTTCTCGAGCAGAGCGTCGACGTCAGCCGGCTCGGTGGTGGCGACAACCTCAGCGACCTTGGAAGCAAAGCCGGTGAACTTGGCGTTGGAGCCGACGAAGTCGGTCTCGCAGGAGAGCTCGAGCAGAGCGCCGGTCTTGCCATCCTCGGAGACGAACGCGGCGACAGCGCCCTCGTTGGTCTCACGGCCAGCCTTCTTGGCAGCCTTGGCAAGGCCGTTCTTACGCAGAACGTCGACAGCGGCGTCCATGTCGCCGTCAGCCTCGACGAGAGCCTTCTTGCACTCCATCATCGGGGAGTCGGTCATCTCGCGGAGCTGCTTGACCATAGCGGCGGTAATCTGGGCCATTGTGGTTCCTTTCAAAGAGATGAAAAAGAATGAACTAAGACTGATTTACTCGGCCTTGGGCTCAGCGGCCATCTCGGCCTCGGAGACCTGCTCCTTGCCGGAGCCAGCGAGGCAGGCGTCAGCCATGAGCTCGCACATAAGGGTGACAGCAGAGATAGCGTCATCGTTGCAGGGGATGCCGTACTCGACCTCGTCGGGATCGGAGTTGGTGTCGATCAGAGCGACGACGGGGATGTTCAGGCGCTGAGCCTCCTTGATGGCGTTCTCCTCGCGCTTGGTGTCGATGACGAAGAGAGCCTGGGGCAGACCCTTCATGTCGCGGGCGCCACCGAGGTTGGTCTGGAGCTTGGTGAGCTCCTTGCCGAGAACAGCCTGCTCCTTCTTAGGCAGAACAGCCATGCGACCGTCCTCGACCATGGCCTCGAGCTCCTCCATGCGGTTGATGCGGGAGCGGATGGTGACGAAGTTAGTCAGCATGCCGCCGAGCCAACGCTGGTTGATGTAAGGCATGTTGGCGCGCTCAGCAGCGTTCTTGACGGCCTCCTGAGCCTGCTTCTTGGTGCCGACGAACAGCACGTTGCCGCCCTTGGCGACGTTCTTGACGAAGGTGTAGGCCTGGTCGGCGTCGAGGATGGTCTGCTTGAGGTCGAGGATGTAGATGCCGTTGCGCTCACCGAAGATGAACGGCTTCATCTTGGGGTTCCAGCGACGGGTCTGGTGACCGAAGTGGCAGCCGGCCTCGAGCAGGGTGCGGATATTGATCTTGGTAGCCATGTTAAACCTCCTGTGGTTTGCCTCCGCGCGGGGTCATCCTCCAAAACCAACCCGGACATGTGCTACCAAAGCCCGGGCACCACGGTATGAAGTAGCCGCGCGTGCGTGATAAAAACCTGTTGCCGTGAAGCAACCTGATGAATGATAGCAGGAATGCATCTTCCTGCCAACCCGCAATCAAAACCACACACCTGAGCGCGGCGCGGGACGTCCCAGCCACTATTCGCCGCGGGGATGGGCTTGAGCCACAGCCCGCTTAAGCCGATCGGGTGTGAGATGCGTGTAGATCTGCGTCGTGGACAGGCTCGCATGGCCCAGCAGCTCTTGAACCGAGCGCAGGTCCGCACCGCCCTCGAGCAAGTCGGTCGCAAAGGTATGGCGCATCGCATGCGGGGCGATGTCGGCCGGAATGCCGGCGAGCGTCGCCAGCGTATGGAACCGTCGCCGGAGGATGGCGGCGCTCATGCGATTGCCGCGCGCCGATATAAGCAGCGGATGCGGCCCGGTAGCGAGGTCACGGCGCTTTGCCTGAGCAAGCAACTCCGGCCTCCCCTCCTCAATATAGAGACGCGTCACCTCGAGCGCACGACGATACAGGGGGACGATACGTTCCTTGCCCCCCTTGCCCCACAGGCGCAACGTGCGTTCGGACCAAGCGATGGACTCCACATTGAGTGCTGCGAGCTCAGAGATACGGGCGCCAGATGCATAGAGCAGCTCGAGCATCGCCGCATCGCGCAGTCCCGCAGGCGTCGATGTATCAGGCGTCTTGAGCAGCGCCTCGACCTGCAGGGTCGTAAGGACGCCCGGCAGGTCACGCGGCAGCTTGGGCGATGCGATCGCCGAGACCGCATCGCCCTCGACAATCCCCTCGGCAGCCATCCAACGATAGAGCGATCGGATAGCCGACAGGTGCGCCGCAAGCGTTCGGGGAGCCACCTGCTCACGCGAAAGCTCGGCAAGATAGCGACGAATGGTGCGCACGTCGGCAGCGAAGGCATCGATATCCTCGCGCTCGCACCAGGCAGCGAAGCGCTCCAGCCTCGAGCCATAGGCCGTCACCGTGTTGGGAGAAAGTCCCTCGACGCGTGCGATATAGGCGATAAACGAGTCGACGGTGTCGTACAGGTCAAAGGCTATGACCGGTCGCCTCCAAACAGATCGGGGCGAGTGGCCAGATAGGCATCAAGGGCCTCGAGCGCACGGTCCGCATAGGCCTGGTAGCGGTCGCGCTTGCTGCGGCGCTTACCATCCTCGAGTGGCGGCACCAGGCCAAAGTTGACATGCATAGGCTGATAGCCCACGGTGGCAGGATCGGTCGCATAACCCACGAGCGCACCCAGGGCGCCCACACGCGGCAACTCGACGCCCGAGGCACCGATAGCCTCGGCATAGGTGTTGAGCGCCGCGAGCAGACCTGTCGCCACGGCTTCCATGTACCCCTCGGTGCCGGTGATCTGACCGGCCAGGCGCACGCCGGTACCGGGCACGGCAAAGGTGCCATCGAGCACGTGCGGGGCGTCGACAAAGGTATTGCGGTGCATGACACCGTAGCGGAAGAACTCAGCGTTCTCCAGGCCCGGCACCATATGGAAGACGCGCTTCTGCTCGCCAAAGGTCAGGTTGGTCTGGAAGCCCACCAGGTTATAGGCGGTCTTCTCCTTGTTCTCGGCACGCAGCTGAATCGCCGCCCAGGGGCGACGTCCGGTACGCGGGTCGGTGAGGCCGACGGGCTTCATGGCACCAAAGCGGATGGCATCCTTGCCCGTGCGCGCGACCTCCTCGGCGGGCTGGCAGGCCTGGAACAGATCGCCGCCCTCAAAGTCCTTGAGCACCACGCGGTCGGCCGTGGTAAGCGCCTCGATAAAGGCCTCGTACTCCTCCTTGTTGAGCGGAGCGTTGAGATAGTCGCCGCTCCCCTGCTCCTCGTAGCGCGACTGCGAGAACAGCACGTCCATATCGAGCGTGGAGGCATCGACGATCGGCGCCGCGGCATCGAAGAACGCAAGGGCGTCGCCACCGACGAGCTTCATGACCTCTTCGCTCAGCGCAGGTGAACACAGCGGGCCCGCGGCAATGACCACGTGGCCCTCGGGAATCTGCGTGACCTCGCCGTGCACGACCTCGATATTGGGACGGGCGGCAACTTCGGCCTCGACAAGCTCGGAAAACTTGACGCGATCGACCGCTAAGGCGCCACCGGCGGGAACAGCCGCGCGATGGGCGCAATCGAGCAGAACTGAACCCATGCGCTCAAGCTCGGCCTTCAGCAAACCAGCCGCGGAATCCGGACGGGTCGACTTAAACGAATTGGAGCAGACGAGCTCTGCCAGGTGATCGGTATGGTGGGCCGGGGAGCTCACCTGGGGGCGCATCTCGCACAGCTTTACGGCAAACCCGCGATCTGCCAGCTGGATCGCGCACTCCGAACCCGCCAGACCGCCACCGATAACTGTCACCTGATCGAACTGCATCTGCAAACACCTTTCTAATTGACACGTTTTCCATTGTGACCGAAGGGTGTCTGGGCGTGAAGGGCAAACTTGGAGGGCGCATACCTTCCATCCATCATGCGCTCGATAAGACCCTCGAACTCAAGCGAACCCAAGAGTTTGAGTACGCCGACAGCATCGAGCGAGACGAGCGCCGCGATGTCGTCGACCTTGAGCGGAGAGGCGATGAGCGCATGCATCACGGTCTGCTGCGTTGAATCCAGGTCGGCAATGCCGGGAGCATCGGGGCGCGAGTAGCGCAGGGTTCCATAGATGCGTGAGATAGCCATCTCGATAGATTCCTCGTCGATGATGCAGCAGGCACCGTTCGCAATGAGGTAATTCGTGCCACGCGACTCGGGCGATAGGATCGACCCCGGTACGGCAAGAAGTTCTCGCCCCAAATCCATAGCAGCCTCGGCTGTAGAAAACGTCCCGGAAGGCATACCCGCCTCGGATACAAAGAGGGCTTGCGACAGGGCCGCGATCACGCGATTGCGGCGCGGAAAGGCAAACTTGCGAGGACCCATGCCCCACGGGGAGATCGACACGACCGCGCCACCCGTATCGAGCGTGCGCGTAATAAGCCCCGCGCTCGAGCGCGGATAGACCACGTCGGCGCCCGTCCCCAGCACCACGACGTGTTTGCCGCCAGCGTTGACCGCAGCCCAACCCGAGGCCTGGTCGCAACCGACCGCGCCGCCCGAAACTACCGTCACCCCCGCCTCGACCGCCACCTTTGCCGCAAGCTCTGCCACGGCAAGACCATACGGCGAGGCCTTGCGCGCGCCGATGATGGAGAGCGCGGGCGTCGAAAGCACCTCGGGGTTGCCGCGCACATAGAGCGTCTGGGGTACATCAGAAAGCTCCAAAACAGTCTCGGGATACAACGCATCACCTGGATGCAGCTCAAAGGTCCCCTCGGCCATCATTGGTCCCTCCTTCCCTGATACATCGCCGCCTCGAGCACGTGGTCCTGCGTCACTTGCTCGCTCTCGGCGACATCTGCGATCGTACGCGCAATGCGAACCAGGCGCACGATGCCGCGACCCGTGAGATGTGTGCGCTTCGACAGGCCGAGCACACACTTCTCCGCCGCATCATCGAGCTCAAAGGTCGATACGACGCCGTCAATGGACCGCGTCTCGTCATCCTCGGCCTCGGCATCCGCATCGTCCATACGGGACTCGCGCCAGGCGCGAAAGGCGCGACCGCGCACAACGTAGTCACGTAACTCGGCCGACGACATGCCCTCCGCTCCCTCGATAATCACCTGGGGGTCGGGACGGGTCACATCGATCATCATGTCGATACGGTCGGCCAAAGGGCCGCGCAGTTTAGACCGATAGCGCTCGACCATCGCCGCTGAGCAGCGACACGGTACCTCGCGATCGCCCAAAAAACCGCAGGGGCAGGGATTGCTCGCAGCCAGCAGCTGAAAGCGCGACGGGAAGGTAAAGGCCCCGTCGACGCGTACGATCCTCACATAGCCGCGCTCGATGGGCTGACGCAGCGTCTGCAGCACACCCGTGGGAAACTCGGCAAGCTCGTCCAAAAAGAGCACGCCGCCATGAGCCAGGCTGATCTCACCCGGATGCACCGGGCGTCCTCCGCCAATGAGGCCAGCCGTTGAAATGCTGTGATGGGGACTTCGAAACGGCCGATGACCTGCCAATAATCCATCGATGTTCTCGCCCAAGACCGAATGGATGCACAGCGCCTCCTGCTGGTCCTCAACGGAAAGCTCTGGCAGGATGCCGGTCATACGACGGGCGAGCATCGTCTTGCCCGATCCCGGGGACCCGATCATAAGCAAACCGAGCTCACCCGCTGCCGCCAGCGCCATGCCGCGTTTGGCAACCTCCTGCCCCAGCACGTCGGCATAGTCGAGCTCAGGCTCAAAGGTCGCCTCAACACCCTCGGAATCCAGATAATGACGCACGGCATCGCCCATGCCGCGAGCAAGCTGAGACAGATGATCGATAAAGCCGCAATCCACGCCCGCAAGCGGCACATGCTGATCGGACCTGCCGGCGATAAAGGACAGCCCCATGTCGCGAGCCAGCAGCTGAAACGCCACCTCGCCCTTGACAGGAAGCACCGTACCGTCCAAGCCAAGCTCACCAGCGATAAGACAACGATCGAGGTTGTCGCGGGGAATCTGACCATCGGCCGCCAATACCGCGATGGCGATGGGCAGATCAAAGCCGCTACCGGTCTTGCGAATATCGCCGGGCGCCAGATTGACCGTAATGCCCGAGCGCGGGATCTCGAACCCGGCGGAGCGCATCGCGCAGCGAATACGACCGCGTGACTCCATCACCTCCATACTCGGGATGCCGAGCATCTGAATGCCCGGAACGCCGCCGGCAAGCGAGACCTCGACCGTGACGTGAATCGCCTCGACGCCGCGGATGCAGGCCGCGTGAACGGCAAACGTCTCGAACGCCATCACGACACCTGCCAATCGAACGCGTTGTACTGATGCTCGATCTCGGCGATATGCCCGCCACGAATGGTGACACCCACGGCATCGAAGCGAATCGCCTTGAGCGGATAATGCTCCATGAGATAGCAACTTGCGATGCGGCGGTAGCGGCGTTGCTTTTGGGCGTCCACGGCCTCCTCAGGAAAGACCCGCGTGCTGCAATCCAGTGCAACGCGTCTGGTCTTGACCTCGGCCATCACCACGACATCGTCGAGCTCATCGAGCAGCACCAGATCGGCCTCGCCCTCGGAGCAACGATAACCCTGCTCCAGCAAGGTGTAGCCGCGCTCGTTAAAGTAGTCGATGGTGATCAGCTCGCCCAGCATGCCCAGCTCGCGGGGACTGAGTCCCTTGATAAACTCAGGCGTCATCGCCCCGCAGTCGAGCTCGCCGTTTTCCCAACGCTCCTTGAGCTGCTGCGTCTTGCTCTTTTTGCTTGCGGCACTCATGGGGTCTCCTTTCCCGCACGCTGCATTGCCCCGATGATGAGGGCACCTTTCGTGCGGGTAAGTACCGGAAGCAAACCAAAAGCTGACCAAATGCCGTCAAAAAACGGGCCATATGCAGCAATGGTGTTGCATACGGCCCGCTACCAGCAGGTTTATAAAACCCCAGAGGTCCCTGTCTCCACAATTGACCTAGAAAAGGCGCTCAGTCTGCAGAAAGTTTCCGCAAAAGCTCACACGGTGCAGTGGACAAAGTCCATGTTTGCGAATGGCCTCGATATGCTCGGGGCTTGCATAGCCCTTCGACTCGGCCAGATGGTACTCGGGATACTCGGCGTCGTACTCGACCATCATCTCGTCACGCGTGACCTTGGCCATGATGGACGCTGCGGCGATGCAGGCGATTTTGGCATCGCCCTTCACCACATCGCGCTCGTTGGGAACGGCGCCCAAGGGGTTGCCATCCATGAGGACGCAGTCGGGTTCAAGTCCCGTATCGGCCACGGCGCCCGCAACGGCGGTACGGATAGCACGGGCCATGCCCATTTCATCGATATCCTTCGGCGCGATATGGCAAAAACCGATTGCCGTCGCCACCTCGGCAATCTTCACCGAGAGCAACTCGCGGCGCGCGGGCGTGAGCTTTTTGGAATCGTTGATACCCCAGACGCGCGGCTCCATAGGAAGACAGACGGCACACACGGTCAAGGGACCCGCTACCGAGCCACGACCCACCTCGTCGACGCCCACGACCACGCCATCGCCACCAAGCTCATGCATAAGCTCGTACATGTCATTGACGCGCTCGCGCTCGGCAAGCTCTTTGTCATGGCGTTTGAGGGCGCGTTCACAAGCCTTGATCACCTGCTGGCGCGGGTCCTCGCGATAATGCTCCACGAGGGCGGGAATCTCCTCAAACGTAGCGCTCGCCAACTCACCGGCAACCTGCGATGCCGAAACCGAGCTCGTCATGTTGGCCATACCAGGCCCTCCTTGCATGCAAATCAGATAAAAAGAAGGGCCACCCGAAGGTGACCCTTGTGTCCAAACGAGTGGACAGACGCTGCGATCTTCTTAGCGCTTCTCGGGGATGCGAGCAGCCTTGCCCACCTTGTCGCGGAGATAGTACAGCTTGGCGCGACGGACGCGACCATGACGGACGACCTCGAGCTTGGCGATCTTGGGGCTGTGAAGCGGGAAGGTACGCTCAACACCGACACCGAAGGACATCTTGCGGACGGTGAAGGTCTCGCGGGCACCGGCGCCGGCCATGCGGATGACGTCGCCCTGGAAGACCTGGATGCGCTCGCGGTCGCCTTCCTTAATGCGGTAGTGAACCTTGACGTTGTCGGCGACGCGAACCTGAGGAATGTCCTCGCGGATCTGCTGACGCTCGATTGCGCGGATGTAATCCATGTGCAATTCCTTACTCTTCTAGAGGTGCCGTACCACCTTGGCCGGCACGTAGTTGAACAAACGTATTCGAGTATACACGCGCGGGTTTCTGCTGCAAGAACAATTTTTTACGCAGACAAAAAGACAAAACCCGCACATGATAACCGCCCGCCTCACGAATGAGACGGGCGGTATGAAGGGGGACTACGCTAGACGTCGATGTGCGGGGCGCTAGGCGTTGCGCTTGGCCTCGAGCTTGGCCTGAGCGGCAGCCAGGCGTGCGAGGGGCACGCGATAGGGCGAGCAGGACACGTAGTCCACGTCGGCCACGTTAAACAGGCCCTTGATGGACTTGGGGTCGCCGCCGTGCTCGCCGCACACGCCAAAGTGCATGTCGGGATTGGTGGCGCGACCCTTCTCCACGGCCATGCGCACGAGCTCGAGAACCGCCGTGTCGATGGTCTCGAAGGGGTTGTCCTTCAAGATCTTCTTGTGCAGGTACAGCGGAATGAACTTGGCCTCGGCATCGTCGCGGGAGAAGCCAAAGGTCGTCTGGGTAAGGTCGTTGGTGCCAAAGCAGAAGAAGTCGGCGTGCTGGGCGATCTCGTCGGCGACCATGCAGGCGCGCGGCAGCTCGAGCATCGTGCCCACGGGAATGTTGAGCTCGACGCCCTCCTCGGCGGAAACCTTGGCGATGACACGCTCGATGACCTCGCGGGTCTGGACATGCTCTGCCGTGACGGAAACGAGCGGAACCATGATCTCGGGGCGTGGGTCGACACCCTCCTTGATAAGGCGGGCAGCAGCCGTGGCGACGGCGCGAACCTGCATGAGCGGCAGATCGCTAAAGACGACGGACAGGCGCACACCACGCAGGCCGAGCATCGGGTTGGACTCGACCATGCCGTCGATACGACGCAGGCGGGCACGCAGGGCGGCAAGCTCTTCCTCGCTGGCGCCAGCGGCTTCCTTCTTAGTGATGGCGACCTCGAGCTCGCGAGGATCATCCAGGAACTCATGCAGCGGCGGATCGAGCAGGCGAACGACCACATCACGGCCGGACATGGTCTTGAACATCGCCAGGAAGTCCTCGGTCTGAACCTTGAGCAGATCGGCCAGGGCCTGCTTCTTCACAGCCTCATCGTCGGACAGGATAAAGCTCTGGATGATGTTCTTGCGGTCGCCCAGGAACATGTGCTCGGTGCGGCACAGACCGATGGCCTCGGCGCCAAACTCGAGCGCGAGCGCAGCATCCTCGGGGTTGTCGGCGTTGACGCGCACGTGGTTGGCGTGACCGTCGGTCTCGTCCAGACGGATCTCGTCGGCCCAGGACAGGATGGTGTCCAGGTCGCCGGTGAGCTCTGCAGAGACCAGGTCGACCGCGCCGTCGACGACGATACCCTGGGTGCCGTCGATGGAGATGACATCGCCCTCGCGCAGCACGCGGTCGCTGCCCTCGATGCGCACGACCTTCTCTGCCGCGTCAATGTGGAAGCACTCAACGCCGCAAACGCAGGGCGTACCCATGCCGCGGGCGATAACGGCGGCATGGCTCGTCTTGCCACCGTGGCTGGTCAGGATGCCCTCGGCGGCGACCATGCCCTTCAGGTCGTCGGGGTTGGTCTCCCAGCGAACCAAAATGACTTTATGCCCCTCGGCGGAACGTGCAACGGCGTCATCGCTCGAAAACACGACCTCGCCCACGGCGGCACCGGGGCTGGCGTTCAGACCGCTGGCCAGCGCCTCGTACTTCTTGGAGGCGTCGAACTGCGGGTGCAGGAGCTGGTCGAGCTGTGCGGGGTCGATGCGGCTCACGGCCTCCTCACGGGTGATCAGGCCCTCCTCGACCATCTCGATGGCGATACGCAGGGCGGCGGTGGCGGTGCGCTTGCCCACGCGGGTCTGGAGCATCCAGAGCTTGCCCTGCTCGATGGTGAACTCGATATCGCACATATCGCGATAGTGATCCTCGAGCGTCAGGAACACGCGCTCGAGCTCCTCGCCTGCGGACTCGAGGCCCGGGGTGGTCTTGAGGTCGGCGATGGGCTCGGTGTTGCGGATGCCGGCGACAACGTCCTCGCCCTGGGCGTTCACCAGAAAGTCCCCGTAGAACTCCTTGGTGCCGTCAGCCGGGTTGCGCGTAAAGGCGACGCCGGTCGCAGAGGTCTCCCCCTTGTTGCCAAAGGCCATGGCCTGGACGTTGACGGCGGTGCCGAGCTCGTCGGAAATGCCATGCTGCTTGCGGTAGATGCAGGCGCGCTCGTTCATCCAGCTGCCAAAGACGGCCTGGATAGCAAGGCGCAGCTGGAGCTCCGGATCGTGCGGGAAGACGGGCTTGCCGTCCGCGACCTCGAGCTCGGGGTACAGGGCGGCCTCGACGTTGTCGGAGAAGATGCCCTTGAAAGTCTCGACGAGCTCCTGCAGGTCCTCGGCCGAAAGCTCGGAATCGACGCGGACGCCGGCGACCAGACGCGCCTGGGTCAGGGCGTTCTCGAACAGATCGGCATCGACGCCCATGACGACGTTGGAAAACATCTGGATAAAGCGGCGGTAGCTATCCCAGGCAAAACGCGGGTTCTGCGTCTGCGCGATGAGGCCCTGGACGGAATCGTCGTTGAGGCCCAGGTTAAGGACCGTGTCCATCATGCCGGGCATGGAAAACGGAGCACCCGAGCGAACCGACACGAGCAGCGGATCGTTGGCGTCACCGAGTTTCTTGCCGCAGCGGGCCTCGAGGTCGGCCTCGGCGGCAACGATCTCATCGAGTGCGCCCTCGGGCCAGACGTTACCGGCACCGGAGTACTCGACACAAGTCTGGCAGGTAATGGTAAAGCCACCGGGGACCGGCAGGCCGATGCGGCTCATCTCGGCAAGGTTTGCGCCTTTGCCGCCAAGCACGAAGTTCATGGATTTGTCGCCCTCAGTGACACAGGTGCCCTGGGCGTCGGTTCCAAAACGGTAAACCCTCTTGCAATCGCTCACGATACTTCCCCTTCCATGCGCTTACGCGCACGACCGTGGTAACGAATCGACCCGCCGGATGCGGGCCGTGAGGGAACTATACGGCGGGTTTTGGACAGGCTTGAGCAGAGGGTGCGCGGTTTGGTAAACGTGCTAAAACCGGCGGTAAACGGTAGGTAAAGGTGGTTACCTTATGAAGATACCACTACAAGGAAAATGCAGGTCGGATACGCTGTTTTTGCTAAATCGCTTTACCATTTATCAGCATTATTTCCAAGTATTCTTTTTGGGTAGCTAAAAGAGCCCCGTCCCAAATTAGCTACCCAAACAACCTTGTCCCAAGTGAGCTACTTTTGTTGAGCGCGGCGGGCGGCACGGCGGGCTCTTGCCTCTTGAATCTCTTCGAGGTGAGCAATGATCTCGGCAGCGCTTTCCTCGATGGCTTTGCCGTCGGTACGCACCACAAAGCAGCCTAGGCGCTTCATGAGGGCACGGGCTTCATCAAGCTCATTGCGCACGCTCTCGGGCTCAGCATAGGAGCCGGCAACGGCACGGGCGTAATCATCCCCCAAGCGGCTATCGCGGATCTCAGAAATCACGTCAACGGTCGAAATCAGGCCGAACAGACGCATGGGGTCGACCTCGTAAATCGACTTCGGCGGCTCCATACCATGTGCCAACGGGACATTGGCAACCTTGTAACCCTGATAGGCCAAATACATCGAAAGGGGTGTCTTGGACGTGCGCGATACGCCCAGCAGCACGATATCGGCGCCCGACAGATCGTCGCAACCGCGCCCGTCATCGTGCTCAACGAAATACTCCATGGCATCAATGCGGTGGAAATAACGGTCGTCGGTCTTATGAATCACGCCCGCAACGCCCTTGGGCGGCACACCGAGGAGCGACGACAGCACGGCAAGCGTCGGGCCGATCAGGTCGACCGAACGGATATGCAGCATGCCCAGGTAGTCGAGGACGCGGGCACGCAGCGCCGGGTCGACGATGGTGTGGAACACAGCGATATCGCGATGATCCGCATCGACGCGCGACCCCACAAACGACTTAACCTGCTCCACCGAGGTCACCTTAGGCAGGCGCAAAACACGAAAAGCCCCTTCATCAAATTGCCCGGACGCCGCAAGCACCACCTCACAAGCGGTATCACCGAGCGAGTCGGAGATAACGATAACGGTGGGACGAGCGGTGACCGGGCAATCCATGCGGGGCTCCTTTTGCGCTTACGCGCAGGCTAGCTTACTTTTTGCGGGCAAGCTCACCGATGTTGGCGATGCCGGAGAACACGGCCTCAAAGCGGTTGAGCAGCTTAAGGCGATTATCGCGAAGCTGCTCGTCCTTGTCCATGACCATAACCTCGTCGAAGAAGCGGTCGATGGGGGCACGCAGGGCGGCAAGCGCGGCAAATGCGGCGGGGTAATCCTCGGCAGCAAGGGCGGCATCGACAGCGGTCTGGGCAGCCTCAGAGGCGTCGGCGAGCGCGAGCTCGGCCTCGCCCATCAGGCTGCGGTCGTAGTCCGCGCCCAGCTCGGGCTTGGAGATATGCGCGGCGCGGGCATAGGCGGTCGCCAGGTTGTCGAACGTCTCAGCGTCGTTCTTGCGGGCCTCGTCGAGGGCGGCGCAGCGGGCGAAGAAGACGGACGGGGCGATGATGTGCACCGCGGAGACGGCGGCGACGGTATCGGCCGGAATCTTTTCGTCGCGGGCCATGCTCACCAGACGACCGTGGAAGAAGTCGCGAACCTGCTGGGCGACCTCGGCGACGTCGAACTCAATGCCCTGCTCGCTGTAAAGCTGCAGAGCAAAGTCAATCAGCGACGTGGGGTCGATCGGCAGACGGTCGCGCAGAATGTTGATGATGCCGATAGCGGCACGACGCAGCGCGTAGGGGTCGGAGGAGCCGGTCGGGGGCTCGCCGATGGCAAAGATACCGGCGATGGTATCGAGCTTGTCGGCGCAGGCCACGATGCAGCCAGCGGTGCCCTCAGGCAGCTCGTCACCGGCAAAGCGGGGACGATAATGATCGCGAATGGCGTGGGCGACCTCGTCGTTCTCCCCCATCGCGGTGGCGTAGTAACCGCCCATCACGCCCTGCTGGCTCGTGAACTCGACGACGGCGTTGGACACCAGGTCGGCCTTGCACAGGTGCGCGGCGCGAGCGGCGTCGGCGGCAAGATGGGCGCCCAGATGAGCCTCGCGGGCAATAGCGAGCGCGAGCTGCTCAATGCGCTCGGACTTGGCGAGCACGCTGCCGAGCTTCTCCTGGAAGGCGACCTTGGCCAGGCGCTCACGGAACTCGTCGAGGGAGATCTTCAGGTCCTCCTCGTAGAAGAACTTAGCGTCGTCCAGACGGGCACGCACGACGCGCTCGTTGCCGTCGATCACGCGCTCGGCATTCTCGGGCTTGCTGTTGGAGACGACCACGAACTCACGCGTCAGCTTGCCCTCGCCGTCATAGATCGGGAAGTAGCGCTGGTTGGTGAGCATGGACTCGCAGATGATCTCGTGCGGGACCTTGAGGAACTCCTCATCGAAGGTACCGACGAGCACCGTCGGCCACTCGCAGAGATTGATGACCTCCTCGAAGACCTTCTTGGGCGTGTCGACATGGCAGCCGGGACGAGCGGCCTCGACCTCGGCAATACCGGCGAGGATGGCCTCGCGACGGCGCTCGGCAGAGAGCACGCCAGCGTCCTCAAGCACCTGCTCGTAAACGGCAGGGCTGGCGACCACGTGGTCACCGGCACCCAGGACACGATGGCCGCGCGTGGTGTTGCCGCTCGTAACATCGGCAAACGACACGGGCACGACGTCCTCGCCCAGAAGGCAGCAGATCCAGCGAACCGGACGCACGAACGTGGCGTGCTCGTGACCCCAGCGCTGAGAGCGGTAATTGGGCCACTGCAGGCCGACGATGGTCTTCTCGCACAGGGCCGTCAGGATCGGTGTGGCCGGGGCGGAAGGAATGTTCTTCTCGGCAAAGACATACTCGCGTCCGTCGGTGTCCTTGCGGCGCACCAGGTCCTCGGCAGCCACGCCGCACTTACGAGCAAAGCCCTGGGCGGCCTTGGTGGCGTTACCGTCGGCGTCGAAGGCGATGTTGGCCGCGGGGCCGCGCTTGACCTCGTGGACCTCATCGGTCGCGGTGGCGACATCGGCAACGAGCGCGGCCAGACGACGCGGGCTCGAGATCACGCGGACCTCGCCGTGGGCCAGACCGGCCTCGTCGAGACCCTTGGCGATCATGGTGCCAAGCTGCTTGACGGCATTGTTCAGCGGTGCAGAGGGCATTTCCTCCGTACCGATCTCAAACAGGAAATCCTTAGCGTCTGCCATGGCTTACGCCACCTCGCCTTCCTGGTCGGCATTCTCGTTGATTCCGGCGACCTCGGCCATGTAGGCCTCGCAGCACGCCTTGGCGACAGCGCGGACGCGCAGGATGTAGTTGGCGCGCTCGACTGCGGACAGCGCACCGCGGGCATCGAGCAGGTTGAAGGCATGGCTGCACTTCATAACGCAGTCGTATGCCGGCAGCGGCAGCTTGCGCTCCAGGCAGGAGTGGCACTCGACCTCGTAGTCGTCAAACTTCTGACGCATCATCTCGACGTTGGCGACCTCAAAGTTGTAGGCGCTGAACTCGCGCTCGTTCTCCAGGAACACGTCGCCGTAGGTCATGGGCGTGCCGTCGGGCAGATAGCTCCACACCAAGTCGTAGACGGAGTTAACGCCCTGGGCGTACATGGCGATACGCTCGAGACCGTAGGTGATCTCGACGGGCACGGGGTCGACCTCGATGCCGCCTACCTGCTGGAAGTACGTGAACTGCGTGACCTCCATGCCGTTGAGCCAGACCTCCCAGCCAAGGCCCCAGGCGCCGAGCGTCGGGCTCTCCCAGTCGTCCTCGACAAAGCGGACGTCATGGTCGTTGGGGTCCAGGCCAATGGCGGCCAGCGAACCCAGGTAGAGCTCCTGGGCATTGACCGGCGAGGGCTTGATGAGCACCTGGAACTGATAGTAGTGCTGCATGCGGTTGGGGTTCTCGCCGTAGCGGCCGTCGGCGGGACGGCGGCAGGGCTGCGCATAGCAGGTGCGCCACTCGGCGGGACCGAGCGAGCGCAGCGTGGTCGCGGTATGGAAGGTACCGGCACCGACCTCGGAGTCATAAGGCTGCATAATGACGCAGCCCTGCTCGCCCCAGTACTGCTGGAGGCGCAGGATGATGTCTTGGAAGGAAAGCGATGAAGCGTTCATGCCTCTAATATCCCCTCGTCGAAACGATTACACGGTTAGGTACTATAGCGGTTTTTAGTCGATAGCGCCGATACGGTTGAGCGGCCAGTAGCGCATAAGCGCCACGGCAATCAGATCGGAGCGGTCGACCGGGCCAAAGTAGCGGGAGTCGGCTGAGTTCTCGCGATTGTCGCCCATTACCCACACACAGTCGTCAGGGACGGTGTAGGGATAGCTCACCTGGGCGGAGGGCGCCTGGACCGAAAGCGGCCAGCTCATGCCGGTCGTATAGTCCTCATCGAGCGCCTGGCCGTCAACGACGACCTTGCCGTCCTGCAGGTCGACCGTCTGGCCGGCCGTGGCGATGACGCGCTTTACCAGCACGTCATGCTCGGACGTAGCATCGGGGTTGTGGAACACCACAATGTCACCCTGTTTGACGGGCTGTCCGAGCTCGAGCGTCACCTTCTGCGCCAGAATCTGATCACCGATCTCGATCGTGGACTCCATGGAGCCAGTGGGCACCACGAAGGGCTCGACCACAAACGTACGAATCACGAAGGTGGCGGCGAGCGCAATCGCGACAATCACAATCCACTCAAAGGCGCCCCTCAGGGCAGAATGCTGCGATGGAACCATTCTCACTCCTCGCTCTGCGAATACGAAGCGTCCAGGATCTCCTGCGCATACGCGCGCTCTTCGGGCGTGAGGCGAGCCGTCTCGATCAGATCGGGACGCCAACGACAGGTGCGCTCGATGGCGTTTTTGCGGCGCCAGGCATCGACCTTGGCATGATCGCCGCTCACGAGCACCGGAGGCACGCCCTCGCCGTTGAACTCGGCGGGACGGGTGTACTGCGCGTACTCGAGCAGGCCGCCGTCCTCAGCAGTCGAGAAGGACTCATCGACATTGCTCATCTCGTCGCCCAGGGCGCCGGGAATGAGGCGCACGACGGCGTCGGCCACGACCATAGCGGGCAGCTCGCCGCCCGTAAGCACGTAGTCACCGATCGACAGGCGCTCGTCGGCATACGCATACGCGCGCTCGTCGACGCCCTCGTAACGGCTGCACACAAACAATAGGCGCTCGCTTTTGAGCAGGCGCTCGGCCACATGCTGCGTAAAGGGCTCGCCGCAGGGGGTAAAGAACACCACGGTGGGCTTGGGGCCCTCGGCACTAATGGCCTCGATGGCCTCGGCGATAGGCTCAACCTTCATGAGCATGCCCTGTCCGCCGCCGTACGGCTCGTCATCGACAGTGCGATGGCGGTCGTGCGTCCAGTCGCGCAGGTTGTACGCCTTAAAATCAAAAAGGCCGGCCTTGCGGGCGCGGCCCAAGATCGATGTGGACATGACGGGCTCAAACATCTCGGGAAAGACCGAAAGGGTCTCAATCAGCATGCTGTCCTCCCTACTTGTCCATATCGATCAAGCCGTCCATAACGTGGACGGAAATTGCTCCTGTGTCGGGAAGATCGAGCACAACCTGCTCGATCACGGGAATCAGCACCTCGCCGTACCGATCACCCTCGACAACCCAAACATCGTTGGCGGGCGTCGACATGATCTCGACAATCGTGCCGAGCGAACCAAAGCGCTCATCGACCACCTCGCGACCCATCAGGTCGGTATAGGCGGCGTCGAGCGAATCGAGCTCAAAATCATCACGGTTAGCCAGCACATAGCAACCGGTGATGCCCTCGGCAGCCGTCAAATCATCTATGCCCTCAAACGAGACCAGATCGCCATCGCCCGTATCGGTGACGGACACGACCGTGCAAAAACGGTCGCGCTTAAGCGCCGGTGGCGTCAAGGCGACACGCATACCCGGCTCCAATACAGAAGGAAGCCCCCGCAGCGGCTGCGCGAGGACCTCCCCCTTCCTTCCGTGCGGCTTGACCACACGGGCGATGTTTTTGTACTGGGACCTCAAGGTCCTAGCCCAGAACCTCTACCTCGACAGCAGTGTCGAGGCGAGCGGCCAGTGCACGGGCGAGCGTGCGAATGGCCTTGATGGTACGGCCACGACGGCCGATGACCTTAGCGACGTCATCCTCGGCAACCGAAACCTCAATCGTGGAGGCGTCGTCGCCATCGATGACCTCAAGGCTCACGGAATCCGGGTCGTCGACGATCTGAACAACGAGATATTCGACGAGATCGGCGATGCGATCTGAGAGCATTGCCTCACCCTCGAGCTGTGCAGCGTCAACCTCAGGCACGATTTACTCCTCGGCGCCCTCAGCGGCCTCAGCGGCAGCCTTAGCGGCCTCGGCCTCTTTGGCGAGCTGCTTCTTGGACTTCTTGACGACGGTCTCGGTCTTCTCGCCCTCGTTGGCGGCCTTGACCAGAGCGGCGACGGCGTCGGTGAGCTGAGCGCCCTTGGACTGCCAATCAGCAATCTTCTCGAGGTCAAGGTTGATGGTCTTGGGGGCGGTCATCGGGTTGTAGCGGCCAACCTCCTCGATGATACGACCGTCACGCGGGGCGCGGGAATCGGCGACGACGACACGGTAGTACGGACGCTTCTTAGCGCCGTGACGAGCAAGGCGAATCTTGACTGCCAAAGGAAACTCCTCCAACCAAGCAGCTTTAGGCTGCAACTACAAACAAACAGTTGAACATAATACGCCATCGACGCGGGCAGGTGAAGTCCGTGAGACCAACTTCTTCGGTGTAGTCGAAGGCAAATCCATATCTTAGACAAGAATTCGCGATTTGCAAGCACATCCACGCACCCCACATGAGCTGCGCGGTATACTCATGCCATGAAAAGACGCGAACATACATACGGTTATGAAGATGCTGCGGGCGTCACGCCGCCGCCCTGGACAGGACCCGCGGTGGGCCTCATGGATCTCGACGCGTTTTTTGCGAGCGTGGAGATGCTCGATCATCCCGAGTGGCGCGGCAAGCCGCTCATCGTGGGCGGCGATGCCGATTCCCGCGGCGTCGTGTCCACCTGCTCATACGAGGCACGTCGCTTTGGCGTGCACTCCGCCATGCCCTCGGCCGAGGCACAGCGCCTCTGTCCGCAGGCCATTTGGACGCATGGGCATTTCGATCGCTACCACGAGGTCAGCGCGCAGGTCATGGCGATTCTCGCCGACGAGACCCCGCGCGTTGAGCGCGTATCCATCGACGAGGCCTTTATCGACATCACACCAGGTCGCTTTGCACCCGAAGACCCGTTACAGGTTGCACGGCGCATAAGCGACCGCGTGGCAGCGCTGGGAGTGACCTGCTCCATTGGCGTGGGCTGCAACAAAACGGTCGCAAAGATCGCAAGCGAGCGGGACAAGCCGTTTGGGCTGACCATCGTGCGCCCCGGAACCGAGCAGCGCTTTTTGGCCGCGCTGCCGGTGTCTGCGATGAGCGGTATCGGGCGCTCGGCCGAGGAGCGGCTGCGCCGCATGCGAATCTATACGCTGGGCGAGCTGTCGCGTGCGCCGGAGTCGACGTTGGCTGCAATCTTTGGCGTGAACGGCGAGCGTATGCGCCAGCGCGCGCTGGGTCTCGAGATTTCCGAGGTCACTAGCCTGGATGAGGAGCGCGAGGTCAAATCGGTGAGCAATGAGCGCACCTTTGCAAAGGATTTAACCGAGCGCGGGGATATCGAGGCGGCGATTGCGCTGCTGGGCGAATCGGTTGGGCGCCGTCTGCGCCGCCAGGGGCTTACGGGCGGTACCGTGACACTCAAGCTCAAGTATTCGTATGGCAGCGGTCGCACGGCACAGCGCAGGCTTCCCCACCCCACCGATGACGAGAATATCTTTGCGGCCGTAGCGCTCGAGCTGCTCGACAACATCTGGCAGGAAGGTATGCACGTACGCCTAGCCGGCATCGGCATGAGCGACTTCAACCACCAAGGCGGCATCCAAACCGATCTGTTCTGCGAAGTCGATGACCGCGGCGCCCAGTCGAGCGACCGACGCGGCCTCTCCGTCGCCATCGATGCCGTCCGAGATAAATTCGGCGACACTGCCCTATCCTTCGGCCGCCAATCCCGCTTCTCCTCCCAATGATTTGCTTTTGGGCAAAAAGAAAGCCGGGCAGCTGCAGGTAGTGCAACTGCCCGGCGAGCGGTAGAGGGTAGCTCTAGAGAAGCCCCGGCCCAAATAAGTTCCTAGAGGAGGTTGAGGGGGAGCTGGGGAGCGTCGCCCCAGAGCTTTTCTAGGCGGTAAAAGTCGCGCGCCTCGGGAGTAAAGACATGGACGACGACCGAGCCGTAGTCCATGAGCATCCAGGTCTTCTGCTCACGGCCCTCGATGGAGAACGGATGCTCGCCGCAAGCCTCGGCGACCTTCTCCTCGATCTCGTCGACGATCGAATCGACCTGGCGGTTGTTGGTGCCGGTGGCAAGCACAAAGTAGTCGCACACGTCGGAAAGCTCGGTCAGGTCGAGTACCTGCACGTCCTCGCCCTTCTTGTCGTAGGCGGCCTGCGCGGCGGCGCGGGCGACATCCTCGGCGGCGACACCGCTCGCGGACAGCGAGGCGGCGGTGCGGTCGGACGTGGCAACGAAACTCTTGTGCTCCACACCTTCAAGAATCTGCTCGTCAGTCATGGTCTCGTCGGCCATGGAATACCTCTTTCTAGACACACCCGAGCTAGCGCAGCTGGGCGTAATGATTGTAAATCGTAATAGCCGTGGGATAAAGATAGCGCCCGGACTGGATCACATAGACCAGACCCTGCGCAAAACAGGAGAAGAACAACTCATCGAGCGAGGACTTCCCCACCATCTTGCGCAGCGCATGGGCATAGTCGCCGTGACGGTTGGGCTCGATGGCATCTGCCACAAAGACCACCATATCGAGCGGCGTCATGTCGCAGGCACCCACGGTATGACGGTCGACAGCCTGGAAAACGGCCGGCGACAGCTCGGGGAAAAGTTGCGGAAGCTCATAGGCGGCAACAGGGCCATGCAAAAGCGGCGTCGCGGCAGACGGAGAGCCGGCAACCTTGATGCCATAGTGAAGCGCGCGGGCCACGAGCTCGTCATCGGAAAGAACCTTGTCCCAGTCGTGAATTAAGCCGGCGGCAGCGGCATCAAAGCGGTCAACGCCGTAGACCTCGGCCAGATGAAGTGCGGTCTCGGCAACACCCAGCGAATGCACATAGCGCTTGCGCTTATCTTTCATGCGAACATCGAGCAGCTCTTGAATGCGCTTGAGCAGCACGCGCTCATCGCCCTCAAACTGATCCTCTACCGACAACGTAGCCCCCATCACTCAAAATCTTCTTGACCCAGATCGACATACAAACTGCGCTTGCGAATGTAGCCGAGCACAGACTCGCTCGTAAGATAGCGCACACTCATGCCGCGGGCAACTCGCTTACGAATGTTCGTCGAGCTGATCGCCAGTGCCGGAATCTGAATATAGCGCACATCGAACGGCAGCCCCGACTCTTTGATTCGGGCACGCGCCGTATCGATATCAAAACCCGGTCGCGTCGCCGCAATAAAGGTAGCAAGCTCAGCAATTCGCTCGGCATCATGCCAGGTCACAATATCGATAATCGCGTCGGCGCCCGTAATAAAGTAGAGCTTTACCTGCGGCGGGTAAAAGTCGCGAAGGGCATGAAGCGTATCGGCAGTATAGGTTACGCCCGGACGGTCAATCTCGAACCGGCTCGCCAAAAAGGCCGGGTTCGCAGCGGTGGCGAGGACCGTCATGGCATAACGGTCCTCAGCAGGCGTCACCGGCTTGTCAAGCTTAAAGGCGGGAGAGCCCGCCGGCATAAAGAGCACAGCGTCCAAGTCGAGCGACTCGCGCGCCTGCTCGGCAGTCACCAGGTGCCCGTAATGAATCGGGTCGAATGTGCCGCCCATAATGCCAAGCCGAAACTCTTTGCCCTCTTTTATGGGCAGCTCGGGCAAACCGATTCCACCGCGCAGCGACATGGCTTACTCGCCCTCCGAGGTCTCGGCATCGTCCGCGGCATCCGCCGCATCGACAACCTCGACGCCCTCATCCGCAGCGTCGGCCACGTCAATGGCCTCAACGGCAACGTCCTCGCCAGCGTCCTCGAGCTCCTCGTACTCCGAGAAGTCCTCAGCGCCCTCAAAGTCAAAGGCGCGCTGGCAAATGCGGACTTCGTCGCCCGCACGGCAACCGGCCTTCTCGAGCGCGTCATCAACACCCATACGCGCAAACTTGTGCTGCAGGTAGATGACGGCTTCCTCGTTTTCCCAGTCGGTCTGGATGACCATGCGCTCGATGGCACGACCGACCACGCGGAAGGCACCGGGCTCTTCCTGGACAATGCGGAAACGCTTCTCGCGCTGCAGACGGCGGCGTTCCCACTCCTCGTCGCGCAGATCGACCGGCTCATCGGAGACCGCCAGCTCGGCGCGAAGCTTAGCCACCTGCTCGCCCACGGCAAGCATCAGCGTGTTGAGGCCGGCGCCCGTCACGGCGGACACGGCAAAGAACATATGGCCGTCGTCGAGTGCCGCACGCTTAAGGTCGGCAATCTTGTCGGCCGTGCCCGGCGCATCGCACTTGTTGGCGACGACGATCTGCGGGCGCTCCGAAAGCTCGGCGCCATACTGCTCGAGCTCGCGGTTGATGATGCGATAGTCCTCGACCGGATCGCGATCCTCAAAACCGCCCGTCATATCGACGACATGCATGATGAGTGCCGTGCGCTCGATGTGGCGCAGGAACTGATGGCCCAGACCCTTGCCTTCGCTCGCACCCTCAATGAGGCCGGGGACGTCGGCAACGACATAGGAGTACTCGCCGGCACGCACCATACCCAGGTTGGGCACGAGCGTGGTAAACGGATAGTCGGCGATCTTGGGTCGAGCGGCACTCATGCGCGCGATAAGCGAGGACTTACCCACCGAGGGGAAGCCAACGAGCGCGGCATCGGCCATGAGCTTCATCTCGAGCTCAATCCAGTGCTCCTCGGCCGGCTCACCAAGCTGGGCGAACGCGGGCGCGCGGCGCACCGACGTCACAAAGTGCGTGTTGCCCAGGCCACCGGCACCGCCGGGCGCCACGACAACGCGCTCGCCATCGTGCACCAGGTCGGCAATCTCGAACATCGGGGTCTGCGTCTCGGGGTCGAGCTCGCGCACCACGGTGCCCATGGGAACCTTCAGGATCAGGTCCTCGCCGCTCTTACCGTTACGACGGGCACCCTGCCCGTGCGTGCCGCGTTCGGCGCGGAAGTGATGCTTAAAGCGGTAATCGATCAACGAAGACAGCTGAGCATCGGCCTGGATGACGACATTGCCGCCACGACCGCCGTCGCCGCCATCGGGGCCGCCCTTGGGGACAAATGCCTCGCGCCTAAACGACATGCATCCGGCTCCGCCGTCGCCGCCGCACACGTTAATGCGGCTGATATCGGTGAACTGTGACAACAGAATCGCCTCCTACAAAAAGAGGGAGACCCTTGAATCCTAAAACTCAAGTGCCTCCCACATATGTGCTCTATGAAGGGTGAATTACGCGTTCGCGAGCGGGCGTACGCTGACCCTGTGCTTGATACCCTTGTGGAACTCAACGGTACCGTCGACCAGCGCGAACAGCGTATCGTCCTTGCCACGGCCAACGTTCTCACCCGGGTGGATGTGAGTGCCGTGCTGACGGACGAGAATCGTGCCCGTGGTTACCGTCTGGCCGGCATAGCGCTTCGTGCCAAGGCGCTGACCGCGGGAGTCACGGCCATTACGGGAGGAACCGAGTCCTTTTTTGTGTGCCATTGTGTATACCTACTCTTTCGTTACGAGTGTAATCTACTCGGCGACGGGAGCCTCGGCAACAGCCTCAGCCTCTGCCTTGACAGCCTTCTTGGCGCGGGAGGTAGCCTGAACCTTCACGATCTTCAGCTTGGTGAGCTGCTGACGGTGACCCTTCAGACGACGATAGCGCTTACGCTTGTGGAACTTGAAGACCAGCTGCTTCTCGCCCTTGAACTGCTCAACGATCTGAGCGGTAACCTTGGCCTTGGCCAGCTTGTCGGGATCGGTGACGATCTTCTTACCATCGTTGAGGAAGATGACCGGCAGGGTGACCTTGTCGCCCTCATTGCCCTCGATCTTCTCGACGGTGATGACATCGTCGGTGGCGACCTTGTACTGCTTGCCGCCCGTGTTAACGATTGCGTACATGTTTACTTGCCCTTCATGCATCAGTTAGTGCAACAGCCGAATATAGTAGCAGGCGAAAATACCCCCGTCAACGAGTATGTGGAGCAAATCCACAAGTTCGCACAGGTATGGGGCTGACGAGTCGGCCCTCGTCGTCCTCGCATGCTTGATTCTGACGCTCGACATCGTAGGAGCAGATGGTCACGAGGTCTTGCATACCGGTGGAAACAATAGGTGCATCCACGCCCGGGGTCAAGCCCTGCAACAAAACATCAGCTGCAGAAAGCAAAATTTCCGGACGCATGGAGCCCTCGTTATCGGCATGGGTGTCGAGCATGAGCACTAAATGGTCCGGGCGCTCCCCCGCCGTGAGCTCATAGCCCACGAGCGTGTGATCCAAATCCAAGCGCTTGCTCTTTTTTCCGCGCGCGTAGTCGATGCCATGGTCCGCGCGCAGCGTGTCGATCGCACGACGCACCTCGTCGGCGCTTACGGGCGCCTCGGGATCCAAGTGCAAATCAATGCGATACGACAAGCGCGTGAGCTGCGCCGTCAACGCCGGCGTGCGCACGTCGATGTACGCCGCCTCGATGGGTGCCAGATCGGCCGGAGAGGCCGCAGCCAGGCGCCCAAACGCCTCGTCGAGCGCCACGAACTCGGTCATAAACAGGTCATACCACTCGCAGGTCGACGACGTACCCACCGGTAGCGCCGAAGAGAAGCCCACGCGCATGTGAGGAGAGAAACCCTGCGTGACGGCATAGGGAAGTCCCGCACGGCGCACGATGCGCTCAATGGTATGGATTACTTCGAGATGGCCCAGGTACTTAAGGCGATCGCGTTTGCCATAGCGAACACGAAGCCTAAAGAGCGTGGGGTTGTCGGTCAGGCGCTCACTCATGCGCGATCACCCATCAATACATTCTTGGCGTGGAGCGTGGGGCAGATTCCGCAGCCGGTGCACGACGTGCGGGTGCAGTCGGGAGTCGTGACACCCTCGAGCGAGCGACGGTACTCGCGCTCGAGGAAGCCGCGCGTGCAGCCGGGGCTCACGTGCTCCCACGGCAGGCGCCAGTCCAACTCGTAGGGCAGGTGCACGAGCTCATTGAGGTCGATGCCGTTTTTGGCAGCAGCCTCCTTCCAGTTATCGAGCGAGAAATGCTCTACCCAGGCGTCAAAGCGAGAGCCCGCGCGCCAAGCATCGATGATGACGGGCGTCATGTCACGACCGGCGCGGGACAGCGCGGCCTCGATGAGCGAGGTCTCGGCATCGTGGTAATGCACGCGGACGGCACGGTTGCGCACACTCGTGACAAGCAGCTTCTGGCGACGTTTGACGTCGTCGTAGTCGAGCTGCGGGCACCACTGGAACGGCGTGGCAGCCTTGGGGATAAAGACCGAAACCGAGATAGACACCGAGATCGAGCCGCGACGAGCCTTGGGCACTACGGAACGACCGAGCTCCAGCACATGATCGGCCAGATTGGCGATGGCCACGATGTCCTCGTCGCGCTCGCCGGGAAGGCCCATCATGAAGTAGAGCTTCATGCGGTTCCAGCCGGCCTCGAAGGCCGCCTTGGCCGCACGGTCCAGGTCCTCCTCGGTCACGTTCTTGTTAATGATGTCGCGCATGCGCTGGCTGCCGGCCTCGGGCGCGAACGTCAGGCCGCCTTTCTTTTCGCCGGCGACCGACTCGGCCATATCCACACCAAACGAATCCAGGCGCTGCGACGGAATAGACACGCGAATACCCGTATCCTCCAGGCGACGGTTGAGCCTGCCGAGCACGTCGCGAATGCAGGAGTGGTCGGTCGTAGAGAGCGAGGTCAGCGACACCTCGTCATAGCCGGTCTTTTCCAGACCCTGAATCACCGACGAGACGATCTGGTCGGCCGAGCGCTCGCGCACCGGGCGATACGTCATGCCGGCCTGGCAAAAACGACAGCCGCGGGCGCAGCCGCGCAGAATCTCGATAGACAGGCGGTCGTGGACCAGCTGCGCATAGGGTACGCACGACTGCGACAGCGGATTCGTGGCGCCGAAATCCTCGACGACGCGCTTGTAGACCACGGTCGGAGCATCCTTGCCCTCACGCGGCACGGTGTAGCCATGCGGCGAGCAGGGCTCGTCGTGACGAACCTCATAGAGCGACGGCACATAGTTGCCGGCAATGGATGCAAGCTGCTCAACGATCTGCGCACGCGGGACTCCTTCGTCACGCAGGCGGCGATGCAGCTGGCAGGTCTCGAGCAGCGATTCCTCACCCTCACCGATGAGGATAACATCGAAGAAGGCCGCATACGGCTCGGGGTTGTACACCGAAGGACCACCAGCGATGATGATGGGGTCGTCTTCGCCTCGGTCGGCCGCTAACAGCGGAATGCCAGCGAGGTCGAGAGCCTCGAGGAAGTTCGTCACCGCCATCTCGTGCGGCACATGCAGACCGACGATATCAAACGATGCGACGGGGGCAGCACCTTCGAGCGACAGAAGCGGAATACCCGCCTCGCGCATGGCGTCACCCATATCGGGCCACGGCACATAGCCACGCTCGCAGGAGATGCCCTCGGCCTGGTTAAGAATGTTGTAGAGGATGGCGATGCCCTGGTTGGGCAAACCAACCTCGTACACATCCGGATAGATCAGGCAGCAACGGTAGTCGGCATCGGCCTTTGAAAGCGTGCCCCACTCGTGATCGATATAGCGGCTCGGCTTCTCGACCTTGGCGAGCAGCGGCTCAATTAAATGAAAACAGTCTTGATACGGAACGCGCAACGGAAAACCCCTAAGCAGCGAGATCGGATGCGTCTTGGTAGGACGCCATAGGACGGGTAGCGCCCGCGACCGTGGTCACCAGATCGCGAACGCGGGAGAACGTGGCAGTGACTACCTCGTTGGCACGGCTGTAGTCAACATCGCGCTCGTAGAGCGAAACGAGCGCACGGCCCATGCCATAGGTGCCCGCGGCAGCAGTGAGCGCCTTGACGGCAAACCCAATATGCGGCGTCTGCTTGACGAGCGCGCGGGTGACCGCGCGGATCACAAGACCGCCGGCAAGCACGCCCGCGACCTCGTAGCCGCGCTCGGGCTTAATGCCGCGTCCAAAGACGGCAGCGAGCTCAAAGAGCATGCCCACCTGCGCCAGCGCCATAACGGGATAATCGGCGCCCGGCAAAAACACCAGCGCACCAGTCGCCATATTGGTGAGCGCGCACGAGGTGATGATACGATTGGCCGCCGCGATGCGCATGAAGGCAAAGTTCGCCGCAAAAGCCGTTTCCTTGTCGGAGCGGTCGAGAATCCAGCGGGCAAGCGTCTCGAGCAGATACGTCTTATCGGTTGCCGCGACAACGCCGAGCATGGGCGTGGACTCCTCGATAAACGGCACCTCCACAGCAGACTCGGCAAGCACGCACACGGGCGCGCCGGCGATCACGAGCTCCTGCACGGCACTCTCCAAGCGGTCGGAACCACACGAGAGCACCAGCACCACATCGGTATCGGTCTTTGGAGCAATTCGCTCCTCCCCCAGACGCTCGACGCGCACAATGCCCGAGGTCGTCTGCGGCACAAAGGCGTCACGCACCGTCTCGGCCAGAAAGCGCGAGGCGGACGAATCCAGATAGACCGAAACGCGCACCGGCGTATCGGAATCCTTCTTAACGGACGCGCCCATCTTAAAAGCGCGGGTCAGCTTATCTACGGGAATTTTCATAGCAAACCCCTCCAGCGGTTACGCGGCGCCCGAACGATGCCGCCATATGGATTGTACGATACCCACCGTCAGCAGCTGAATCATCATCGAAGACGAACCGAAGCTAATAAACGGTAGCGGAATACCGGTAATCGGCATCATGCCGATGCACATGCCGATGTTTTCGAAGGTCTGGAACGCCCACATGCCAACGATGCCCACACACGAAAGACGCAAAAACAGTGACTCACACTTAAAGGCGACGCGAATCGTCGAAAAGATCAACAGCACGTAGAGGCACAGGAGCAAAAAGGAACCGCAAAAGCCAAAGGTCTCGGACAGGAAGGCGAAGACGAAGTCGGTGTGGAACTCAGGCAGAAAGCCGCCGGCCGACTGCGTCGCATGGCCCAAGCCCTTACCAAAGAAGCCGCCCGAGCCAACGGCGATAAGCGACTGCTGCAGGTTGTAGGCATCGTCCGAATCGGCATTATCGGGGTCGATAAAGACCGTCAGACGGTTCATCTGATACTGCTTGATGAGCACATCGTGGCCGAGCAACGAATCAAAGACCGAATCGAGCGCCAGGACGAGGGCCACCAGGCCCACGAGCAGGGCCAAGGTCGACAGCACCCATTCGCGGCGTGCACCGCTCATGCAGATGACGATGGCACCCGAGACCAGCACGACCAGGCCCGAGCCCAGGTCGCCCATGGCAACGACGGCCAAAAACGGAATGGACAGCATGCCGCAGAGCTTGACGTAGTCGCGAACGGTATCGATGCGACCGTTATACTGCGAGCCAAGCGTGGCAATAAAGAAGATGGTGATGAGCTTGGCAAGCTCAACCGGCTGGAATGTCAAGCCGATACCGGGAATCTTGATCCAGCCCGTCATGCCCAGACCGCCTGTATAGGACAGACCCGGAATCTTGGGCGAGAAGATCACGATCAGGTCGATGACGAGCAACGCCGTCGAGAAATTGGAAATACCGCGCAGGTCGGTACGCCAGACCAGCACCGCCAGCACCGCCCCGATACAAATTCCCAGCAGATGGCGTGAGAACGAAGCGTCGGCCTTAAACTGCGAAGCCGACCAGATAATGATGGCACCGTAGGCGACGAGCGCGACAGTAGCCACGAGCACACCGATATGCACCTTTTGACGAAACGTGCCGCGCGAGGCCGAAAGTTGCTTGTTGACGCGGTCCAGGCTGCTGCGAGAGCCGGTCTTGGTTGAACGGAACAGATCCGCCGGAGAAAAATCCATCGCAACCTCCTATCGAACCGAAGAATCGCCCGAGGCCGAAGAGGTATCGGGCTCGTCATAAATCACGCCGAGCACATCGCGCACGACATGCATCGCGGTATCTGAGCCACCGCCGCCCTGCTCCAGGACCGTAGCGATAACATACTTGGGATCATCGGCCGGCGCATAGGCGCAGAACCACGCGTATTCGTCCTCGCCGCTTTTCTCGCCCGTGCCCGACTTGCCGTATACCTGCGGCGTCAGGGTGCCAAAGTGAGCCGCCAGGGACGTCGATGCCGTGTATATCACGTCGTGCATGCCGTTGCGAACAAGAGTCAAATCCGAATCGCTGTTGATCTTGGCCTCCAAGCGCTTCTTCTTGCCCTTGCCGTTGTACTTATAGGCATCGCCGTCGCCATCGCGCGACACTGCAGACAAAAACACGTGAGGCACGTACTGTTTGCCGCCGTTGGCAAGACCCATATAAGCGCACGCCATCTGCAGGGGCGTCACCAGAATGTCGCCCTGGCCGATAGCAATGTTGGTCATATCGCCGGCATTCCACTTGCGGTCCTCGGCAGAGGCGTCGGTAAAGTACGACTCTTTCCACTCGGCATCGGGAATACGGCCCGCGCCCTCACTCGGCAGATCAATACCGCAGGTCTTGCCTAGGCCCCAGCGACGAAAGACCTCCTGCAGGCCCTCAGGATGTTGCTCGTCATAAAAGAACGCCTTGCCCATGTCGTAGAAGACGGGGTCGCAAGAGTTGGCGATACCCGACTGCAGCGTCATGGTGCCGTGGCCGGAATGCAGCCAGCAGTACTTACCCCACGACTTGCCCAGACCCGTCCAATAGCCCGTGCAGTTGGTCGTCTGCCCCGACGTGTAGGTTCCAAACTCAAGACCGGCCAGTGCCGAAAGCGGCTTGATGGTCGAGGCCGACATGTACTGTCCGCTAATGGCGCGGTTGAGCAGCGGGTGCGAACCCTTGTCATCATTAAGCTCGGTCCACACGTCATTTGAGACGCCGCCGATAAAGACGGAAGGATCGAACTTGGGCTGGCTCGCCATGCCCAGGATTTCGCCATTGTTGGGATCGAGACACACCACAGCGCCGTTGCCGGCATTGCTGTAGCCAGTGGTCTTGGCAAGCTCGATGGCGCTCGCCAGCGCCGTCTCACAGGCCTGTTGGATCTTAAGGTCGAGCGTGAGCTTAATGTCGGAGCCGGCCTTGGCGGGCACGGCGCCGGCCTGACCGGTCACATTGCCCGAGGCATCGACCTTGACGGTCTGCTCGCCACGAATACCCTGCAGCAGGTTTTCGTAGTAGCTCTCAACACCCGCCTGGCCCACGATATCGCCCGACTGGTACGTAATCCGGCCAGCAGAAGCATCATCATCGCCAGAGGTTTTCTTATTCTGGGCCTCGAGCTGCTCGGAGGTAATGGTGCCGGTATAGCCCAAGATATGGCATGCCGTCTCGCCATATGGATACTGGCGCTCGGTACGCTCGGCAATCTTGACGCCCGGGAACTCGCCGGCGTGCTCCTGAATATAGGCAACCGTGGAGCGACGGACGTCCGTCGCGATGGTATGCAGGCTCTGGGCGCCCTCGGAATTGTCCTGGATATTGCGCAGAACCGCCACGTAGGGCATGCCGAGCACATTGGCAAGATGGCGAACCAGAACCTCATCCTCGGCAAGGTCGCGGTAGGCCACGACAGCAAGTGAGGGACGGTTCTGGACAAGCGCCACGCCATTGCGGTCGAGGATGCGGCCGCGCACAGCGGGTGTGGTAACGGTGCGCGTCTGATTGCTATTAGCCTGCTTTTCGTAATAGTCCGACGAGACCATCTGCATGCC
Source organism: Collinsella sp. (assembly GCA_048205975.1). Taxonomy (GTDB): domain Bacteria; phylum Actinomycetota; class Coriobacteriia; order Coriobacteriales; family Coriobacteriaceae; genus Collinsella. Next base: position 29,574 of record DBEWTI010000128.1, on the reverse strand, counting down.
CCACAGCTTGACGGCAAGCGCCGCAAACATCGCGCCCACACCCGTGGTGAGGATGGAAAAGCGGCCCTTAAAGGCGGTCGCCGCGGTATTGCCCTCGCCCTCGGTGGCGCGCGGGGCCGTTCCATGCTGCGTATCGTAGGTAAAACGGGAATCGCCGCGACGCATGATGACCAGCGCGACCACGATGGCCACAACCAGCACGATACCGGCGATAATAACCGTCATCTGGGAAGACATCTACGGGCCTCCCCTATTTGAGCTTACGGGTCTTGGGCTTAAAGCGCATGCCCGTCTGGCGTCCGCCACGTGCGGAGAATCCATAACCGGACTGCGGCACGACGCCGGACATCAAAAACGGAATGGCAACCAGACCCGTCAGGATCGAAGACGGCAGCGCATGGCCGAAGATCGCAACGACAAAGCTCGTCTCCAAACCCATAAACAGCAAGATGATGCTGTAGATCACATTAATGACGAGCGCGAAGGCGCCCACGGTGACGCCGCGCGCACTCGGGCTACCGCCCGTCTGACCGGCGGCGCTATGCACCAGGGCAAAAGAACCCACGGTCAGCAGGAGCGACATAACGCCCACCGGCACGGCAGCGGAAAGGTCATAGAACAAGCCGCTGCAAAAACCGCACACGACGGCACGGTTCGGGTCGCCCGAGAACACGCTTAGGCACACCAAGATAATCATGAAGTTGACGCGACCGCCCGCAATGGAGATCTGCGGTGCCAGGCCTGCCTGCAGCAGCACGCACACGATGGCGGCGATTACAAACGTGCGGGAGCTCATCCCCTGCTCGTGTAGATCCATGGACATGCCCCCTATTCGCTCGAGCCGGAATCGGTCGTCTCAGACGTGTCGGAACTGTCATCCGAGCTCTCGTCCTTCGTCTTGGTCGCAGCATCGCGCGACGTTCCCTGCGGCGTGCTATTAGCGGTGTTCACGTCCTCATCCGAGGCCGACTGTTCGTCGGTCAGCGAGGTGATGACCAGCACTTCCTCGTTGTTCTCGGCCGTGGTCTGAGCGCGCACCACAATGGTGTAGTACACGTCGTTTGCCGATTTCTCAACCGACGAGACGGTGCCGAGCGGAAGGCCCTTGGGGAACACACCGCCAATGCCCGAGGTCACGATGATGTCGCCAACCTTAACGTCGGAATCGACGCTCACATACTCAAGACGCAGCGTGCCGTCAGCCTGACCCTGCAGCATGCCCTGGGCGCGCGTATCCTGCACCATGGCGGACACGCCCGAGTTCTCGTCGCCAATCAGGCGCACGGTGGACGTCTTGGCCGAGACTTCGATGATCTGGCCTATGACACCGGCAGAACTCGTCACGGGCATGTTAATGGTAAGCCCGTCGGCAGAACCCTTATCGATGGTAACGGTCGAGGTCCAGGCATCGCCCGAAGCGCCGACGATACGAGCTGCAGTGGACTTGAGGTTGTAGGTCGACTGCAGACCGACCAGACCCTCCAGTCGCTCGGCGGTCTTTTGAGCCTCGGAGAGCTCGGCGACCTTAGAGGTCAGTTCCTCGTTTTGCTTCTTAAGCTCGTCAAGCGTGTCCTGTGACGCCGTAAGGTTAGAGAACACGTTACCGATCGCATTGAAGGGAGCCGCCACAGCCGAGCCCAGAAAACGCACCGGCGAGGTAATCGTCGTCACGCCCGAACGAACGGCATGAATCGGCCCCGTCTCGCCCTCACGAATATAAAACGTGAGCAGCAACACCGAAATCAGGCTGAAAACAATCAACGGGCGCATACCCGTTGATTGTCGCTTGGTATTCAGATTTGTGGAGAAACCCGAAGATCGTGCCAAATGGAATCCACCTTTTGGAAATTAAGCATTGGTCTGGACGAAGCCGCCATCAAACGCATTGGCCTCGAGCACGCGGGCACAGCCGTTAACAACGTTATCGAGCGCCGTGGGGCTGACGTTGACCGAAACGCCGGTCTCATCGCGCAGGCGCACGTCGAGACCGCGCAGCAGCGCGCCGCCACCAGTCAGCAAAATGCCGTAGTACATAAGGTCCGAGGCAAGATCGGGAGGCGTAGCGTCGAGTGCGTCCTTGACGGCCTTGGCCATCTCGTCGAGCGGCTTGTTGAGCGCGCGACGAATCTCCTCGCTCTCGATGCGCACGGTCTTGGGCAGACCGGTGATCACGTCGCGGCCGTTGACCTCGACGTCGAGCTCGTCCTTGAGCGGCACGGCGGAGCCGACCTTGATCTTGATGTCCTCTGCCGTACGCTCGCCGATGGCCAGGTTGTAGGCATCACGAACGTGCGTAAGGATGGCCTGATCGAACTCGTCGCCGGCAATACGAATGGACTGCGAGACGACGATGCCGCCCATAGCGATAACGGCAACCTCGGTGGTACCGCCACCGATGTCGATGACCATGGAACCGGTAGGTTCCTCAACGGGCAGGTCGGCGCCGATAGCGGCGGCCATAGGCTCTTCGATCAGATAGGCCTGGCGGGCACCGGCCTGGATCGTAGCCTCAAAGACAGCGCGCTTCTCGACCGACGTGACACCGGAGGGAACGCAGACGACAACACGCGGACGCGGAGTCCACGGATAGCGCTTCTCGGACGCCTTGTCGATAAAGTAGCGAAGCATGGCCTCGGTAACATCGAAGTCGGCGATGACGCCGTCCTTCAGGGGACGAACGGCCACGATGTTGCCGGGCGTACGGCCGAGCATGCGCTTTGCCTCGATACCGACCGCCAGGATGCGCTCGTCGTTCTTGTCGATGGCGACAACAGAGGGCTCGCGAATGACGATGCCCTTGCCGCGCACGGAGACAAGCGTATTTGCGGTACCGAGGTCGATGGCAAGATCGCCCGCATAGCTACCGAAGAACATATCCATCAAAGAAAACAACGCAACTCCTGATGTGTTGGATGATTGCTGGAAAACTACTAGCTCATCATACTAGCGCAAGCCCGGCACCTCACTTGCGGTGAAGCGCCGGGCAAAGCTAAATCCCATAAGGTCACTACTGGTTGTCAGCAGCCGAGAAATCCATATCGAGCGAAGAAACGGCCCAGCCGATATGGTTGTCGGAGCGCACGAATTTGACGGTGTACTCCTGCTCGCCGCCCTTGGACAGCGATGCCTTCACCTTGGCGGTCGTCTCGGTCATGGACTGATCCATGCCCTCGACGGACACGGTGGCACCCTGCGGAATCGAGGAGATGATCATCGACTTAGCGTCCTCGGACAGGCTCGAGGCCAGGCAAGACTCGGCCTTTGCGGTGTCACCGTCGCCGGCAGCCTGGAACAGATCGGTAACAACAGACTCCTGAGACGGGAAGCCAAAGCCGCGCGTGTAGGCAAAGCCCAGACCGCCCGCGGCGATCAAAATAAGCAGAAGCAGCACGATGAAGACTTTGAGACCCGTGTGGCGATGGCGACGACGGACCTTGGCCTGCTTACGATCCTGACGGTCCTGCTGGACCATCTCGGACTCGGACAGCGTAAAGAAGCCGGTGTCCGAGGGATCGGGCATAAACTGACCGGTCGCGCCCGTAGGATCGAGAGGATCGACGGCAGGAGCGTCCATCGCGGGCGCCGGAGCCGTGGCCATAGCCGTCTGGGCAGACAGCGCGGCAAGCGAATCGTGCACGCGGGCAAGCTCATCGGCCTGCTCGGAGGTGAGCTGGTAGATGCCATCGGCAGTAGCGGCGTTAAAGGCGTCGAGTGCGTCGGAGGGACGGCCGGCGGCAGAAAGCGCCTGACCCATGCCGGCGTTAAGCGCACGCGTGTCGTCGCGAGGGCCGGCAAAGTCGATAGCCGTGCGGTAGGTCTCCACGGCATCCGCCGGACGGCCGAGCTTAATGAAGCAACGACCGAGCTCGCCGAGCGCGGCGGCAGGAGCCGGATTGGCGCCGTCGATGGCAGCCTGACGGAAGGCGGTTCCCGCGTTGGCATAGTCGCCCGATTGGAACAGCGCATTGCCCAGGCCCAGATAGGCCTTGAACGGCGTGGCATAGGAAGCATCCTGCGTAGCAGCAGAGAACGCCTGGGCGGCCGTCGTGTAGTCGCCCACGGCGGCGAGCGCCTTGCCGCGGTTGGTGAGCAGCGCGCCGCGCTTGCCGTAGGTGCCGTCGTTGAGGGCGGCGGCATAGGCCTCGGCGGCCTCGGCATACATGCCCAGGTGCATCAAGGCGTTGCCACGAAGGTGATCGGCCTCGCCCATAATCTCATCGGGAGTCTTTGCTGCCCCAAGCATCTGGGCTGCAGCAGAAAAATCACCCGCGCGGTAAGCGGCGCGGCCCTGTTGGATCAGCTGGCTATTCAAGGAAGTCCCCTTTACTCGTGAACGATCTCGACATGGACGATCTCGTCGCCGGCACGCAGCTGCGAAATCACATCGAGACCCTCGACCGTGGCACCAAAGACGGTGTAACCAGAATCGAGGTTATGCTGGGCACCCAGGCAGAAGTAGAACTGCGAACCCGCGGAATCGGGGTCCATGGAGCGTGCCATGGCAAGGGCGCCATCGACATGGCTGTTGCGCGGATTGGTGGCAAACTCGCCCTTGATGCAGTAGCCGGGGCCACCGGTACCGGGCATGCCGTCGGGGCCCTCAAGACCGGCAGCGACGTCGGCGCCGGACATGTCGCGGGTATTGGGGTCGCCGCCCTGGATAACAAAACCGGGCACATAGCGATGGAACTTAAGGCCATCATAGAAGCCCATCGTGGAAAGCTCGCAGAAGTTCGCGACATGAATGGGAGCGCCCTCGCCGTCAAACTTGACCTTGATGGTACCCTTCGACGTCTCGATTACGGCGCACTCGTCGCCGACAAGTTGATACTCGGGCGTGTAGAGCTCTTTCTTAAAACCAAACATGTGGTTCCTTCCTCGTGCGTTTAAAGCATATTTGTACGAATTGTAGCAATAAGCACGGGCTTACATCAATTGCGCACGTAGGTTATGCCGACTATGGCGAACTAATTTTAGGAACGCTGCTGCGGCTTCCAGGAACCCACATTGGCATCGTACTGGTTCAGCGCGCTGTTGCCGCCCTGCGCGATGGGCGCCAGGATCTCGCTTTGGTGGGAACTCATCGACTCGCCATCGGGAATGGCCAGCGAGATGTCCCAGCTCTGGCAGATCACGTCAACGCGCTCATACATCCACTCGGCAAGCTGCTTTAAGTGGGCGATGTCATCCGCATAGACCGTATCGTCCTGTACTTTCAGGTTGTTGAGCTCATCTTGCGTCTTTTTAATCTGGTCGCGCAGGGCGTAGGCACTCTGCGACAGCTCCTGACGGGTGGACAGCGGCGTTCGGAGATAGCCGTTGTTAAAGGAATCGATGACCTCGCCGATCTGGTCCTCGTCAGCGTAGGACACGATGGTCTGATACAGACCGTCGAGCCTGGTATAGAGTTGATCATCGGTGAGCACGGTTTCTTCCTGGACCACCTCGGCAGAATCGCCCTGCTTGGTATCGTCCTCAGTCGCCTCGCCCTTTTGACGCGTGGGGAAGGTGGTTTGTGCAGCTTGGCCAAACTGATCATAGAAGCCAGGCATGACACCCATGGGATCGGTCGTCACGAACCAATAGGCACCACCGCACACGACGGCAAGGACCGCGATGATAATGAGCGGCTTAGGAATATGACGCTTATGCTTGTGATAGGCGTCCTCGTCGGGGTGCACCTTGCGCTTGGGTTTTTGAGCATCGTCATGCAGGGAAACGGGCGTGGGAATATCGACCTTGGGGATACCGAAATCCTTATCGAAAGCTGGCAGCACGCAGGTCTCATTGGGGTCGGCGGCGTCCGAAAGCACCGCAGCGGCAGAGGCCGGCGCATGCGGCACCTCGGTATCGATCTGCTCTTGCGTTAGGCGCGGAAAGCCCGCCGTGCGGCCCGCTGCCAGGTCGGATGCTGCCGCGTCCTCGGAGAGGATGCCCGGAGCGGGGCGTCCGCATTTGGGGCACGTACGATCATGCGGAGAAAGACGGGCACCGCAGCCCTCGCAGAACACGAACTCGGTGTGCTCCGGACCATCGCCCGGACCTACATAGGCGTTGCAGTAGGGGCAGAACGAGGCGCCGTCCTCGATAGTCTTAAGGCAATGCGGGCAGATCACGGCATCCTCTTTTCGAACCAATTCAAACAATCGAGGTTAGAGCATAACATCGCCACGGCCCCACAGGAGCAAGGCACCAATTCAACATCGCCAGGGCGCGTAGTTACTTCTTCTTTTTGCTTGGCATAGAGACTTTGATGCCTTGGGCGGACTTGGTTACGCGAGAGCGCTTGGCTCCGGTACTCTTCTTTTTCTTGGGCTGGGCCTGGGCCACGCCCTCGAGTGCGCGGGCCTCGGCCTCGCGAACGGTGCGCGCCTCACGGCGCTGCGCCATATCGGCGGCAACGCGCTTGGCAAAACGCTCCGCCGTCGAACCCGTCGAGCTCACCTTACCGCCACCGCGACCCAGGCGGACGCGCACACCGCGGCCAAAACCAGTTGCGGCATGACGACGACGCGGCTTAAGCGAATCCATCATCGTGGCGAGCTTAAAGAACACCGAGCAGGTAAAGGCCACTATGACAGCCAAGATAACCATCTGGCCCATCGTCAGATTGGCAATAGACAGCAGCTTCGGGAATCCGATAACGCCCGTCAGGATGCCGACGACTACAAACACAAAGAGCGCCACACGTAAGGGCGTGAGGGGCTGCGAGATGCGCCAGATCAGGCTGACGCTCGCCGCGCACGACGTAAGTAGGCACATCGTAGACAGCGTGAGCTGGTTAAAGCCAAACACGCGCGCCACAAAGATATCGAGCGCCGCGGCCAAAATGACCGCAATCGACGCCGGCAGTGCCCGCTTGAGCACGTTCGTCAGGAACGACCCCTTCACGCGAGCATTGTTGGGCTCCAGGCCCAACACAAAGCCCGGCGCGCCGATGCAGAAGAAGTTGATGAGCGTCATCTGAATCGGCTCGAAAGGGTACGGCGGCAGCGCGATGCACAGCGCCGCCAGGCCCATCGAGAACAGCGTCTTAGTCAGGAACAGCGAAGCCGAACGCTGCAGGTTGTTGATGGAGCGACGGCCCTCGGCCACCACAGCAGGCATCGAGGCAAAGTCGTTGTCGACCAGCACAATTTCGGCCACGTTACGCGCGGCATCGGAGCCGGCCGCCATGGCGACGGAGCAGTCGGCCTCCTTGAGCGCCAGCACGTCGTTGACGCCGTCGCCCGTCATGGCCACGGTGTGCTCGCGGCGCTTGAGCGCCTGCACGAGCTCGCGCTTCTGCTGCGGGGTCACACGACCAAAGACATGGTAGCGGTCCACTGCGGCATCGAGCTTGGCCGGCGTATCGAGCGTCGTGGCGTCCACATAAGCGTCCGCCCCCGGCACGCCCACCACGCGCGCGATCGACGACACCGTACGCGGGTCGTCGCCACTGATCACGTTGAGGGTCACGCCCTGCTCGTTAAAGTAGCCGATGGTCTCGGCCGCCGAGGTACGAATCTCGTCGCGGATGGTCACAAAGCCCACGGGCTCGGCCTCGCCCACCATATCGCCATCGGGCGTAAAGCCGTCCACGCGCGCCACCACGAGCACGCGGCAGGTATCGGCAAGCTCGGCGACACGGTTCTCGACCTGAGCAAACGCACGATCAGAGAGCACAAACTGCGCCGCACCCATCACATAGGAGCCCTGTGCAAACGACGCGCCGCTCCACTTTTTGGAAGACGAGAACGGAATGACCGACAGCGGCTCAGACACCTCGACCGGGCGATCGGCGTAATAGTTGAGCAGTGCCTGGCAGGTCTCGTTGGCATCGGCCGAGGTCGCACGTGCGACGTTAGCCAGCGCAAAATCGAGCACCGTGGTATCGACGGGAACGGCGGCGTCGCCCTCCCCCGCACCCATACCCTCGACCGGCAGCGGATACGTGCCCTCGACCTCCATGCGACCCGACGTGATGGTGCCCGTCTTGTCCAGGCACAGCACGTCGACGCGCGCGAGCGTCTCGATGCAGTAGAGCTGCTGCGCCAGCACCTTGCGGCGGGCCAGGCGCACCGTGGCGATGGCGAGTACCGACGAGGTCAGCAGCACCAGGCCTTGCGGGATCATGCCCAGCAGGGCGCCCACCGTGGACAGCAGCGCCGACGAAGGCACATGGCCAGCCAACAGCTCGGAGAAGCACCACGAAAGCGCGCTATCGCCTGGGGTTCCCGCGGCATCCCACAGCTCGCTCACACTCGAGGCAAACAACGCCAAACCGAGCGGGATCATGATGATGCTCGCAAAGCGCACGATGGCGTTCAGCGCGTTCATGATCTCGGAATTGACCTTTTTGACGTACTTGGCCTCGTTATTAATTTTGGCTACGTAGTTGTCGGCGCCGACATGGATCACGCGGGCGCGCAGCAGGCCCGAGTCGATAAAGCTGCCGCTCATGAGCTCGGAACCGGGCTGTTTCTTAATAAGGTCGCTCTCGCCCGTCAGCAGGCTCTCGTTCACGAGCGCCTCGCCCGAAACCACCACGGCGTCAGCGGGAATCTGGTCGCCGCGCCCCAGGCGGATGATGTCGTCGAGCACGATCTGGTCCAGGTCGAGCTCCACCTCGGCGCCGTCGCGCACCGCGATGGCCTTCTTGGAGGTCAGCAGCGTGAGCTTATCGACCATCTTCTTGGAACGCATGGACTGAATGACGCCGATAGCGGTGTTCAAGAACACCACGAACAGGAACGTCAGATTCTTAAACGAACCGGTCAAAATGACCAGGAACGCCAAGATCACGTTGATCAAATTGAACAGCGTGCAGAGGTTCTCGATGATGAGCTCTTTGACCGACTTGGTCTTGAGCTCCATGTTGCGGTTGATCTTACCGGCGGCGATGCGCTCCTCGACCTCGGCGGTCGAGAGTCCGCGCTCGATATCCGTTGCTGCCATACCACGTCCCATCACGTCGCGTCGGTATAAGAAAAACCGCCCGGACCATGCGAGGTTCGGACGGTCTTACGTTCGATGGTGCCCCATGTTGGATTCGAACCAACGGCCTTCTGCTCCGGAGGCAGACGCTCTAATCCCCTGAGCTAATAGGGCGAACGGAATGCATTATACCCAAGTGCACCATGGGCTATCAAAATAAAAGAAAAAGCTTTGCAATTCCGAGGAAGACGCGCCGCATCGGCACACTTTAGAAGGCAAAAGTGAGTCAGATAGTATAAACTCTCATGCACCATATATACACGGCTCGCGATGCGGGCCGTTTTTGCAAAGGATATCCATCGAGGTGAGAGGCACACCATGATTGCAATTTTAAAGCAGAGCGCCAGCGACGAGGCCGTCAGCCACATCGTCAGCTGGATTGAGAAGAAGGGTCTCAAGACCGACGTCTCGCGCGGCGAGAACGAGACCATCATCGGCCTCGTGGGCGACACGACCAAGATCGACCCGTTCCTGCTCGAGTCCATGGACGTCGTCGAGCGCGTGCAGCGCGTCTCCGAGCCGTTCAAGCGCGCCAACCGCAAGTTCCACCCCGAGGACTCCATCATCGACTGCGGCCACGGCGTCAAGATCGGCGGCGACCAGTTCCAGGTCATCGCCGGCCCCTGCTCCGTCGAGGGCGAGAACCTCATCCGCATCGCCCGCCGCGTGAAGGCCGCCGGCGCCACGATGCTGCGCGGCGGCGCCTACAAGCCGCGCACCTCCCCGTACGCCTACCAGGGCATGGGTCCCGCCGGCCTCGACCTGCTGTGCGAGGCATCGGCCGAGCTCGACATGCCGATCGTCACCGAGGTCATGGACCCGCGCGACGTGCAGGTCTTTCTGGACAAGAAGATTGACGTCATGCAGATCGGCGCCCGCAACGCCCAGAACTTCCCCCTGCTCAAAGAGGTCGGTAAGACCAAGACCCCGATCCTGCTCAAGCGCGGCATGTCCGGCACGATCGACGAGCTGCTCATGGCCGCCGAGTACATCATGAGCGAGGGCAACGACAACGTCATCCTGTGCGAGCGCGGCATCCGCACCTTCGAGACCCGCACCCGCAACACCTTCGACCTCAACGCCGTGCCGGTGCTGCACCACCTGTCGCACCTGCCCGTCGTCGCCGATCCCAGCCACGCCACCGGCTACACGCGCTACGTTGAGCCCATGGCGCTCGCCGCGACCGCCTGTGGCGCTAACGGCCTGGAGATCGAGGTCCACGACGAGCCGAGCCGCGCCTGGTCCGACGGCGCCCAGGCCCTCACCCCCGACCAGTTCGACGACACCATGCGCCGCATCCGCGCCATTCGCGAGGTCGTCTGCCAAGAGACCATGGAGTAGTCCATGGGAACGGTGAGAAACGCACGCGTTAACCAGGGCGGCCCCAAGTGCGCCGGCATTGTAGGCCTGGGCCTCATCGGCGGCAGCTTTGCCCGCGGCTATGCGCAGGCGGGCGTCCGTGTGCTGGCCCGGGATCCCGATGACGATGTCATGACGGCAGCCAGCATGGGCACCGTCGCCGGCGAGCTCAACGACGAGACGCTCGGCGAGTGCGACATTATCGTGCTGGCCTGCTACCCCGAGGCGTGCATCGAGTGGCTCGAGGCGCACGCCCAGGCGCTCGCCGACGCCACCGACACCGAGGCCATCATGGGCCCCGTGGTGATCGACACCGTGGGCGTCAAGGGCATCGTGTGCGAGCGCGCCTTTGAGCTCGCCCGCGAGCACGGCTTTTACTTTGTGGGCGCGCACCCCATGGCGGGCACGCAGTTCTCGGGCTATGCGCACTCCCGCGCCGACCTGTTCCAGGGCGCACCGCTGGTGCTCGTGCCGCCTGCGGTGGACGATGCACTTAAGCTGGAGCTTTTGGGCCAGGTGCGCGAGATGGTGCGCCCCCTGGGCTTTGGCAAGTTCAGCGTGACCAGCGCTGCCGAGCACGACCGCGTCATCGCCTTTACGAGCCAGCTCGCGCACGTCGTCTCAAACGCCTACGTTAAGAGCCCGACCGCCCAGGTCCACCACGGCTTTTCGGCCGGTAGCTACCGCGACCTCACCCGCGTGGCACACCTCAACCCACAGATGTGGTCCGAGCTCATGATCGACGACGCCGACGCGCTCGCCTTCGAGATCGACCATCTCATCGAATCGCTCGGCGCCTACAGCCGTGCGCTCAAGGACCGCGACCAGCGCTATCTGGAGAACCTCCTTGCCGAGGGCGACCGCATTAAGCGCGCGCTCGACGACGAGGCCTCGCACTAAACCACCTATCACGCCAGGTCGAAAGGACCGAAGCTTATGGCGATTACCATCGATATCGACACTGCACGCCCCTACCAGGTGCATGTGGGCACGTTTTTGCTGGAGCAGGCGGGCGAGCTCGTGCGCGCCACCGCCGGCGGCTCGCGCGCCGTCATCGTGACGGACACCAACGTGGGTCCGCTCTACCAGATGCCCGTTAAGCAGAGCCTTGAGGCAGCTGGCTACGAGGTGAGCATCTGCACCTTCGAGGCCGGCGAGGCCCATAAGCGCGCCGAGACCTACGTTGCCATTTTGGAGTTTGTGGCCGAGCACGAGCTTTCGCGCTCCGACGTGATCGTGGCGCTCGGCGGCGGCGTCGTGGGCGATGTGGCCGGCTTTGTGGCCGCCACCTACATGCGCGGCTGCAAGTTTGTGCAGATCCCCACGAGTCTGCTTGCCATGGTAGATTCTTCGGTGGGCGGCAAGACGGCTATCGACCTGGCTGCCGGCAAGAACCTCGCCGGCGCCTTTTGGCAGCCGAGCGTTGTTATCGCCGACGTGGGGTGTCTGGCGACCCTCACGCCCGAGCAGTTCGCCGACGGCTGCGGCGAGGTCGTCAAGCACGCCGTGATCGCCGATCCCGAGCTTTTCGACGAGCTGGAGAAGACCCCGCTCACGCTGGAACTCCTCAACAAGGACGTGGCTCGCGTGGCGCTCATCATCGCCCGCAATATCGACATCAAGCGCGCCGTGGTCGTTGCCGACGAGCGCGAGACCAACCAGCGCAAGCTGCTCAACTTTGGACACAGCGCCGGACACGCCGTCGAGGCCTGCGAGCACTTTGAGCTTGGCCACGGCAACTGTGTGTCGATCGGCATGGGCATCATTACGCGCGCTGCAGCCCTGCACGGTGTTTGCGATGCCGAGCTGCCCGGTCGTATTGAGGAGCTCTGCGCCCGTCACGGCCTCAAGACCCGCTGCGATTTGGATGCCGATGCCGTCTTTGCCGAGGCGCTCCACGACAAAAAGCGCGCGGGCGACACCATCGACCTGGTGATTCCGCACGACATCGGCCGCTGCAGTATCGATCGCACGCCGCTTTCCACCTTCCACGATTTAATTGCCGAGGGCCTCGGCCAGAAGGGAGACGCTTCCGCATGCTAGCCCGCATCACCCCGTCCCCGCTCAAGGGCACCGTTCCCGCTATCGCGTCCAAGTCGATGGCGCATCGCCTGATCATCTGCGCCGCGCTCGCCAACGGCGAGACGCACGTCACCTGCAACACCACCTGCGCCGACATCGAGGCCACGGTGCGTTGCCTCACGGCGCTCGGCGCTCGCATCGAGACCGTCGAGGACGGCTTCCAGGTCCACCCCACCATGAAGAGCGTTGAGTTCGGTCTGCTCAAAGCCCTCGCCGGCGGCACGCTCGACTGCGGCGAGAGCGGCTCCACGCTGCGCTTTATGCTGCCCGTCGCCTGCGCGCTGGGTGCGGAGGCCACTTTTGTGGGCCAGGGTCGCCTGGGCGCCCGCCCGCTCTCCCCGCTTTCGGACGAGATCATCGCCGCCGGCTGCGACCTGCAGGGTCTGGGCGGTTTTCCGCTCAAGACGAGCGGCCGCATGCGCCCGGGCACCTTTGTGCTGCCGGGCAACGTGAGCTCGCAGTATATCTCCGGCCTGCTGCTGGCAGCCCCGCTTTTGGCCCAGCCCTCCTGCGTGCAGGTGACCGGCCTCATCGAGAGCCGCCCCTACATCAACCTGACGATCCAGGCCATGAAGGCTTTCGGCGTCGAGGTCAACGTCGAGCGTATCCCCGCCAAGGATGGTCAGCCCGAGGTTACGAACTTCCGCGTGAGCAGCGGCTCGTACCGCACGCCCGGCAGTGTGGCCGTCGAGGGCGACTGGTCCAACGCCGCCTTTTGGCTGTGCGCCGGTGCCATCGGCACCGACCCCATCACCGTCGAGGGTGTGTCGCTGAGCTCTGCGCAGGGCGACCGCAACGTACTCGCTGCGCTCTCGCGCTTTGGCGCCCGCATCGTGCGTTCCACCAACGCCGCCACCGTGCAGTCCGACAAGCTCGCCGGCTTTGAGATGAGCGCCCACGACATCCCCGACCTGGTGCCCGTCATCTCGGCCGTGGCCTCGCTGGCGCAGGGCCGCACGTTCATCCGCGACTGCGCGCGTCTGCGCATCAAGGAATCCGACCGCCTGGTCACCACCACCCGCGAGCTCACCGCGTTGGGCGCACAGGTGCGCATTGCCGGTGATGACCTCATCATCAAGGGCGTCGACGCCTTTACCGGCGGTGAGGTCGATTCGCACAACGATCACCGTATCGCCATGATGGCCGCTATCGCGGCGAGCCGCGCCACTGGCGAAGTTGTGATCCACGGCGCCGAGGCCGTCAACAAGTCCTATCCCGATTTCTTCGACCACTACCGCCTGCTGGGCGGCAAGGTCACGCTCGAGGAGGAATAGCATGTCCTCGACCTTTGGCAACGTCTTGCATCTGAGTATTTTCGGCCAGTCGCACTCCCCCGCCATCGGATGCTCGCTTGATGGTATCCCGGCAGGTATCGCCGTTGATCAGGAGCAGCTGCAGGCATTTTTGGACCGTCGCGCCCCCGGCCGCGACGAGACCGCGACCAAGCGCCGCGAGGCCGACGCCGCGCACATTATCGCCGGTGTGGTCGATGGACACACCACCGGCGCGCCCATCGCCGCAATCATCGAGAACACCAACACACGCTCCAAGGACTACTCCGAGCTTCGCCGCAAGCCCCGACCGGGGCACGCGGACTTCCCCGCGCGCGTGAAGTACCACAATATGCACGATGTCGCCGGTGGTGGACACTTCTCCGGTCGCCTGACGGCGCCCCTGTGCATCGCGGGCGGCATTGCACTGCAGGCGCTCGAAGCCCGCGGCATTAAGGTCATGGCGCACGTGGCGCAGATCGGGGGCATCTCCGACCTGCCCATGGACGACATGGTCTATCGCGAGTCCGACCGCAAGGCGATCCTTTCGAACGACCTGCCCTGCATCGATGCCGCGGCCGCCGGTCGCATGCGCAAGGAGATTCTGACCGCGCGCGACGAGCTCGACAGCATCGGCGGCATCGTGGAATGTGGCATCTACGGTCTGCCCGCGGGCATCGGAGACCCGATGTTCGACGGAATCGAGAACCGTATCGCGTACATCGCCTTTGGCATTCCCGCCGTAAAGGGCGTGGAGTTTGGCATGGGCTTTGCCGTGGCCGCCATGCGCGGCAGCGAGAACAACGACCCGTACCGCATCGACGCCGAGAGCGGCGAGATTGAGGTCGAGTCCAACAACGCCGGCGGCATCCTGGGCGGCATTTCGACCGGCGCGCCCGTCATGTGGCGCATGGCCGTAAAGCCGACGCCCTCCATTGGCCGCGAGCAGCAGACCGTGGACATGGACGCCATGGAAAATGCCGAGCTTTCGGTCCACGGCCGCCACGATCCCTGCATCGTCCCGCGTGCCGTCCCCGTTGCCGAAGCAGCCGCCGCGCTGGCCATCTGGGACGCCCTCCTCGAGGACGCCGCCCAGCGCTAACCGCCCGCAGGGTAGTCTTTTTGGGACGGGGCTATTTTAGCTACCCTTGCTTCTTTCTCTGGCGTTCGGAGTAGTCTTTTTGGGACGGGGGCATTTTAGCTGCCCCGCTCCGAATAACGACGAAGCTACGGCTAACGTTGGGGTAGCTAAAATACCCCCGTCCCAAAAAGACTGTTCCCGGGCACAAGGTAGCTAAAAAAGCCCCGTCCCAAAAAGACTACTCCGACACTCCCGACACGTGAAAGGGGTCCCCATGGACCTTGCCGATATTCGCCAGGCCATCGATGGCATCGACACCACGCTCCTCAACAGCTTTGTCGAGCGCATGGACATTGCCACCGAGGTCGCCAAGTCCAAAATCGAGATGGGCAAGGCCGTCTTCGACCCCGCCCGCGAGCGCTCCAAGCTCAATAACCTCGCCAGCCGCGCGCCCGAGCGCTACGAGGCCCAGACCATCACCCTGTTCCGCCTCCTCATGAGCATGAGCAAGGCCGAGCAGCAGCGCTACATCAACGAGCTCAAGGGCATCACGGTGTCGCAAAAGGCCCACGCCACGGCCGAGGCCTTCGACACGCCCTTCCCCCAGACGGCCAGCGTCGCCTGCCAGGGCGTCGAGGGCGCCTACAGCCAGATCGCTGCGTGCAAGCTCTTCGACGTGCCGGACATCGCCTTCTTCGAGACCTTCGAGGGCGTCATGCGCGCCGTGCGCGACGGCTTCTGCGAGTTTGGCGTGCTGCCCATCGAAAACTCCACGGCAGGCTCGGTCAACGCGGTCTACGACCTGCTCGCCCAGTTCGACTTCCACATCGTGCGCTCGCTGCGCCTCAAGATCGACCATAACCTGCTCGTCAAACCCGGCATCAAGCTGCAGGACGTGCGCGAGGTCTACAGCCACGGCCAGGCCATCGCCCAGTGCGCCGGCTTTATCGAGGCACACGGCCTGCACGCCACCAAGTATCCCAACACGGCCATGTCGGCCGAAATGGTTGCCAACTCCGACCGCACCGATGTCGCCGCCATCGCCTCGCGCAGCTGCGCGGCGCTCTACGGCCTGGAGGTGCTGGAACCCAACATCCAGGACTCGGACAACAACTACACGCGCTTTGTCGTCATTAGCCGCGAGCCGCGCGTCTACCCCGGCGCCAACCGCACCTCGCTCATGATCACTACGACCAACGAGCCGGGCTCGCTCTATCGCGTGCTCGAGCGCTTCTACGCGCTCAATATCAACCTCATCAAGCTCGAGAGCCGACCCATCCCCGGGCACGACTTTGAGTTTATGTTCTACTTTGACCTGGACTGCCCCTTTGGCAGCAAGGCCCTCGACGACCTGCTCGATTCCATAGATGACGTTTGCGAGAGCTTCACCTACTTTGGCAGCTACACGGAGGTGCTCTAGATGATCGATACCGCCGCAACCCGCCCCTACGGCGTGCTGGGCCGCGTGCTGGGCCACAGCTACACCCCGACCATCTACAAGGAACTCGCGGGGCTGGAGTACGTGCGCTTTGAACGCGAGCCCGAGGATCTCGAGGCCTTTATGACGGGCGAGGAGTGGGAAGGCACCAACGTGACCATCCCCTACAAGCGCGCCGTCATGGAGTACCTGGACGAGCTGAGCCCGCTGGCCGAGCGCATGGGCAACGTCAACACCATCACGCGTCTGCCCGATGGCCGTCTGCGCGGCGACAACACCGACTACTTCGGTTTTCAGTGCCTAGTCGAGGAACTGGGCGTCGAGGTCGCTGGCAAGAAGGCCCTCGTGCTCGGCGCCACCGGCGGTGCCGGCACCACGGCAAGCATGGTGCTCGGCGATCTGGGCGCCATCGTCGTGCCCGTAGGCCGCACGAGCGAGGTCAACTACGACAACATCGCCCAGCAGTCCGACGCCGCGCTGCTCGTCAACTGCACGCCCGCCGGCATGTTCCCCCACTGCCCCGACGCACCCTGCACGCTCGAGGGCCTCGATGCGCTCGAGGGAGTCATTGACATCGTATACAACCCCGCCCGCACGGGCCTGATGCTCGAGGCAGAGCGCCGCGGTATACCCTGCATCGGCGGTCTGCTGATGCTCGTTGCCCAGGCAGCGCAGGCCGTCGAGCGCTATACCGGCCAGGTCACCCCGCGCGAGCGCATCCTGGATGTGACGGAGCGCCTGTCCCGCCATGAGCAGAACATCGCCCTGATTGGCATGCCCGGCTCGGGCAAAACCCGCGTGGGCGAGCAGGTGGCACAGCTCACGGGCCGTGAGCACATCGACCTTGACCGCGCCCTCGAGGAGCGCCTCGGCATGCCCTGCGCCGACTTTATCGTCGAGCGCGGCGAGTCGGCCTTCCGCGAGCAGGAAACGGCTGCCTTGGCCGACATTTCCAAGCGCAGCGGTCTGGTGCTCTCCACGGGAGGTGGCGTCGTCACGCGCGACGAAAACTACCCGCTGCTGCACCAGAACAGCCAGATCGTAATGCTCAACCGCAAGCTCGACGAGCTCGCCCACAAGGGCCGCCCCATCACCGCCCGCGACGGCATCGATAAGCTGGCCGAGCAGCGCATGCCGCGTTACCGCGCCTGGGCCGATTACATCATCGACTCGCGCGACAGCGCCGCCAACACCGCCCAAGCCCTCCTCGACACCCTCTAACCAAAAACCACCACAAAGGGGACAGGCACCTTTGTGGTGGTTTTCCATATACCGTCAATCCGCCCAACCGCAAAGGAAGTAACCATGAAAGCACTCGTCATCAACGGCCCCAACCTCAACATGCTCGGCATTCGCGAGCCGGGCATCTATGGCAGCGACAACTACGACCGCCTGGTCCAAATCTGCAAGGAGGCAGGCGCCGCCCAGGGCTTCGACGAGGTCGAAGTCTTCCAGTCCAACCACGAGGGCAGCATCGTCGACAAGATCCAGGAGGCCTACGGCAAGGTCGACGGCATTGTCATCAACCCGGCCGCTTACACGCACACGAGCGTGGCGATCCTCGACGCCCTCAAGGCCGTCGCCATCCCCGCCGTCGAGGTCCACATCAGCGCCGTCGAGACCCGCGAGGACTTCCGCCAGGTGAGCTACGCACGCCTCGCCTGCTTCGCCACCATCACTGGCGAAGGCCTCCAAGGCTACACTCACGCGTTGGAGCTGCTGAAAGAGCATCTCGACAAGTAATACAGGGACAACAAGTATGAAGGCGGGGGCGACCAACACGGTCGCCCCCGCCTTCGTTACGCTCTCTTGATCACGTATGCCAGGCCGATGTCGCAGGCGCAGCGCACGAGTGATGCGAAGAGCCACGATATCGGCAGCCCCATAAGCAACGGCATCGTCTGCCAGGGGATAAACCAGTCGACCGCGTGGATCGCAAAGATGGCGAGGCTGGCCTGCCCACAGAACACAAGCCAGTGCTCAAGCGTCCCAAAGCCCGGCACGTCCTTCAGCTTCTCCAACGCCACCGAAACCCAGCACACGCAATACGTGCCGGCAACGGCGGCAACCGTGGCAACAACAAAGCTATCCACCCGGCGGCTCGAAAGCTCAAGTCCACTCAAGGCGGCAAGGATAAGCCACGCCACGCCCGCCACAATAAACAGTAGCGGTTTGTCCGCACGCGGCTCCAACTTCCGTTGACGCGCCATATGGCCGATCCACATCAACAGGACGATATAACAGCTCAGATCGACATCGAGCGGCAGGTAAACACCCAAAAAGCGAGACACGCTCAAACCGCAAAAGGCAACAACGGCGCACAGCGCACCCTGCCAGACAATGCTCAACCCAAAACGATCAAACAACCGCATCAGGGCATTAAACAGCACCCGCGATGTAAACAGCGCGGCCAAGAACCACGCCATGCCAACGGCAGCAACACCAAGCCCAGGCACATCAACGCCCGAGGCAAACACGAGCGTCTCGAGCCCACCTGCAAGCGTACCGCCTGTCAAAGGAGCCCCGCTCATCAAGAACGACGGTACCTGCCAGGCCAGTGCAAGAATCACATACGGCACCAGCAGGCGCGACACCGAACCGCTCAACAGTTCGCGCCGCGGCTTGGGCCTAAACGTGTACCCGGCAAGAATAAAGAACACCGGCATGTGAAACGAAAAGATGGCATGCCGCAAAGGCGAGGGATTTGGGACGGTATGCCCCACAATGACCAGAATAATTGCAATCCCCTTTGCAATATCTATCCAGTCGAGCCCTTTACTTCCCATAGCGGACCCTTCAAAACAGCAGCACACAAGACGAAAAAGCCCAGACCACTAAGCGGTCCGGGCTTAATAAACGATGGTGCTCCATGGCGGATTCGAACCGTCGACCTTGGGATTAGAAGTCCCCTGCTCTATCCAACTGAGCTAATGGAGCATATAACCGCACGCCCGAGCAAGCGCACGCGTGCCAGGCGCAAGTAATTATAACCTAGTTGAACTGCTCGCGGTACGCCTTGCAGACCTCATCGACCGGGCCGTCCATGCGAAGGTCGCCCTTCTCAATCCAAACGGCGCGCTGGCAGATGCGCTCAACCTGCTCCATGGAGTGCGAAACGAACAGCACCGTCACATCGCCGCTCTGGATAAAGTGCTGAATACGAGCCTCGCACTTCTGCTGGAAGAACACATCACCGACAGACAGCGTCTCATCAACGATCAGAATATCGGGCTCGGTAATCGTGGCGATTGCAAAGGCGATACGCGCGACCATGCCCGACGAGAAGTTCTTGAGCGGCATGTCGACAAAGTTCTGCAGCTCGGCGAACTCGATAATGCCGTCAAAGTTGGCGTCGATGAACTCCTTGGTATAGCCGAGCAGCGCACCGTTTAGATAAATGTTCTCGCGCGCCGTCAGCTCGGGGTCAAAGCCAGCGCCAAGCTCAATCAGCGGCGCGATGTTGCCATGTACCTTAACGCTGCCCTCGCTGGGCTCCAGCACGCCGGCGATAATCTTGAGCATCGTGGACTTGCCGGAGCCATTGGTACCGACCAGACCCACGACCTCGCCGCGGTGAATATCAAACGAGATGTGCTTAAGCGCCCTAAACTCCTCAAAGAACAGCTCGTGCTTGGCAAGCTTAATAAAGTACTCCTTGAGGTTGGTCAGCGACTCGGACGCCATGTTAAAGATCATGGTGACGTCGTCGACCTCGACAGCCAGAGGCTGCTCGCTGTAATCAACAACAGATTCAGTCATCACAGCACTCCTTTAGATGTAGAGGATGAACTTGCGCTCGGACTTATGGAACACGGTGTAGCCAATGACGAGCGCAAGGACCGCCCAGGCAGCGCACATACCGAGCGTCATGAACGAAGGGGTCGTCTGGAACAGGAAGATATCACGCATAAACTGCAGGTAGTTGTACATGGGGTTCGCATATACCAGAATGCGCACGATATGCGGCATTTGCGCAACAAAATCAGTCGTCCAGAAGATGGGCGTGATGTAGGTCCACGCCGTGATGACAACACTCCACAGATGCATAACGTCGCGGAAAAAGACCGTGAGCGCAGAGAGCATCATGCCCAAGCCCATACAAAAGCACATAAGCAGGAGCAGGCAGACCGGCAGAAGAATCAGATGCCAGGTAGGCATAACGCGGAACCACAGCATAACGATGGCGACGGCGACCAGCGAGAAGGCAAAGTTAACCAGCGAAAAGAGCACCTTCTGCACCGGGAAGACCCAACGGTGCACCTTGACCTTTTTAAGCAGCGGAGCCGCGCCCACAATCGATGTAAGCGCCTGGTTCGTGGACTCGGACATAACGGCAAAGGTGACGTTACCCACAATCAAGTACAGCGGGTACATCTCGGGCGTGATCGAACCGTTGCGACCCTGGGCAAAAATCGTCGAGAACACGATAGCCATGACGATCATCATGAGCAACGGGTTGAGCACGGACCACGCAACACCCAAAACACTGCGGCGATACTTAATCTTAAAATCCTTGGTAACCAGCTGACGAAGGATAAACGCGTCCTTCTCAAATTCGTTCTTAGCAAACGTCGCAGGCAGACTGCGAGTTTCTTGTTGCTTTGTCTGATCCGACACGGATGCAACTCCTTTACTCGTAATCGTTGACAAACGAACAGTATAGACCCGACGGGCAGGCAAACGATTCGCGCAACAAAACTGGAGAACTAACCCACATCTTAGGATGCCCATCCCAAACGGCTATACTTTCAACGATTGAATGTATAAGGAGCATTGAGTGAATTCTGAATCTATTGCCGTCATTATCCCCTGCTACAACGAAGCCCTCACGATCGGTAAGGTCATCGACGACTTTCACCGTGAACTTCCGCAGGCGACGGTCTACGTCTATGACAACAACTCGTCAGACGACACCTCGCGCATCGCAACGGAGCACGGCGCCACGGTGCGCTTTGAGCCCCGCCAGGGCAAGGGCAACGTCTGCCGTCAGATGTTTCGCGATATCGACGCCGATTGCTACCTGATGGTCGATGGCGACGACACCTACCCCGCCGAGGCGGCCAAAGCCCTCTGCGAGCCCATCCTCAACGGCACGGCCGACATGACCGTGGGCGACCGCCTTTCCAACGGCACGTATGCCGAGGAAAACAAACGAGCGTTCCACGGCTTTGGCAACAACCTCGTCCGCGCCATGATCAAGTGGATCTACGGCTACAGCTTCGATGACGTCATGACCGGTTACCGCGCCATGAGCCGCCCATTCGTCAAAACCTTCCCCGTGCTTTCCGAGGGTTTTCAGATTGAAACCGAGCTGTCGATCCACGCCGTCGACCACCGCTGGCGCATCAAAGATGTACCCATCGAGTACCGCGACCGTCCCGAGGGCTCGGAGTCCAAGCTCAATACCGTCAGCGACGGCATCAAAGTCGTCGCCATGATCGGCACGCTGTTCAAGGACTACCGCCCGCTGAAGTTCTTCAGTCTGGTCGCGCTTCTATTCGCAATTATCGGCCTTGCCCTGGGCATGCCCATCGTTGTCGAGTATTTCCAGACCGGCCTCGTCCCGCGCTTCCCCACCGCCATGCTCGCCGCCTCGTTTATGTTCCTGTGCGGCCTGAGCCTCGCTACCGGATTCATCCTCGACTCCGTGGCAAAGGTCGAAAAAAAGCAGTGGGAAGTCAACGTGTATAGCAAATACACCTTCGGTGATTATCGCAACGACAACACGAACGCGAGGTAAACCGCCATGCCGCTCATCTCCATCGTCGTTCCGTGCTACAACGAGCAGGAATCGCTTCCGATCTTTCTCAAAGAGCTCGACGGCGTCGTTCGCACCATGGCCCAAAACGACCCCAGCATCTCCTTTGAGGCGATCCTCATCGACGATGGCTCGGCGGACGCGACGCTCGCCGTCATGAAAACAGAAGCAGCGAGCAACCACCCCTACGCCGTTCGCTGGTACTCCTTCTCGCGCAACTTTGGCAAGGAGGCAGCACTGCTCGCCGGACTCCAGCATGCAAAGGGCGACTATGTTGCCACCATGGATGCCGACATGCAGGACCCGCCCTCGCTCCTGCCGCAAATGTACGAAATCTTGCAAACCGAAGACTACGATAACGTCGCCACACGCAGGACTACCCGCGAAGGCGAGCCTCCCATCAGGTCGTTCTGCGCTCGCATGTTCTACAAGATCATCAATCGCATTTCCAAGGCCGACATCGTCGACGGAGCACGCGATTTTAGGCTCATGAAGCGCCCCATGGTCAACGCCATCATCTCCATGGGCGAATACAACCGATTCTCTAAGGGCATTTACGGCTGGGTCGGCTTTAAAACCAAGTGGCTCCCTTACGTAAACGTCAACCGCGTTGCCGGCGAGACCAAGTGGAGCTTTTGGTCACTGCTCCTCTATTCCATCGATGGCATCGTCGCGTTCTCTACGGCGCCACTCTCCCTTGCCGCCCTCACGGGCATCATATTCTGCCTCATCGCCATTCTGGGATTCATCGTTATCCTAGTCAAAACGCTTGTATGGGGTGACCCTGTCGGCGGATGGCCCTCCCTCGCCTGTCTCATTACGCTGTTTGGCGGCATGCAGCTTCTGTGCCTAGGAATTATCGGCGAATACCTGGCAAAAGCCTATTTGGAAACCAAGAGGCGCCCCATCTATATCGTTCGCGAGTCCAACGAGGATTCTGATGACACGGTCCAATAAATGCACGCTCAAGAACCTTGCGTTTTACGCTGCCTGCTTCACGTTTTCCATCGCGCTCTTTGTTGCGCTTGCCATAGCAGGGCATGTCTATCCCTTTGGCGACAACTCGTTTCTCACCAACGACCTAAAGTACCAATACATCGACTTCTTTGCGTGGTTCCGACGCGTCCTTTTGGGCGAAGCGAACCTTCGCTATTCCTTTTCCCAGGGACTCGGCATGAACACTTGGGGGCTCTATAGCTACTACCTCGCGAGTCCCTTCAACCTGCTCTGCGTGTTGTTTCCCGCAGACAAGCTCACGCTCTTTGTCTTTGTCATCACTGCGCTCAAGCTCGGATGCACCCATATCAGCAGCGCGTGGTATGTGCAAAAGCGCTTTGGCTTATCCAAGTCCGCGGCATTCCTGCTTTCCGCGTCGTTCACGTTTTGCAGCTGGACCGTCAGCAACCTGCGCAACCCGCTCTGGATCGACTGCCTGATCCTGCTCCCCGTCTGCGCCTACGGATGCTACGAGCTCATTCGCAAGCAGCGCATGATGCGCCTCGTCATCGCGACGGCGCTCGACGTCATGTTCTGCTGGTATACAGCCTATATCAGCATCCTGTTCCTCTGCATCTTCGTGCTGGTCGAATTTATCGATTACGTTGCCGCGGAAGGTTTTAGCTGGAAGCTCATGGTCGACCGAGCGCTGCGATTCGCCGGTGCCATCGTGCTTGGGCTGCTACTGTCCGCTTGGACTTTTTTGCCGACCATCCTTGCCATGTCCAAGGGCGGCCCCGTTTTGGCACTCGGATCGCTGCTTAAAACCAGCCTTAAGTCGCTCATCAGGGGCTTTCTCCCCGGCATGTGGGTCAACAACGACAGTACACCGCAGTTCTATTGCGGCGTCATCGTGATGCTCCTTGCAGTAAGTCTGCTGCTGAACCGCAGGATTTCAATCAAGACGCGCATCGCAACGCTCGTCACAGCAGTTATCCTGATCGCCAGCTCCGTCTTAAGTCCGCTCGAGTACATCTGGTGCGGCATGCGCGTTCCCAACGGCTTCTACTCGCGCACGGCCTTTTTGCTGAGCTTCTTTACGCTTTGGGCCGCCGGCTACGCCCTACAGACCCTCAAGGACCGGCCCAAAGTACGCCGAGCATATCGTCCGACCGTTGTCCTGCCCCTCTTGGCGCTCACGGCCATTGAGCTGTTTGCCAACGCCCACGTTATGTGGAACCAGCTGTACACGGGGTATTCCGAGGACGCCAACAGCTCCTACGTCGCAGCTGCATCTAGCACCATCAAGCCGATTCAGGACGAGGATTCGACACCGTTCTACCGCATCGACCGCACGACCACGCGCGCCGATAGCGCTGCTCTCAACGAAGGCCTAGCGCTCGGGTACAACCAGTTGTCCTCGTATTCGTCCGCCAATAGCCCGCAGGCCATTGCCTTGCTCAACTCCCTTGGATACAGCAGCGTAGGCGAGTTTTCGACCCGCTATGCCGAGCCCATTCTTGCCGCCGACGCGCTGTTGGGCGTCAAATATGCGATCGTAGATCTTGCTCCCGCGGGATACGTGGCAATACCGAAGCCAGGCGACACAGCAAGCGCCGTGTACGAGAACCCCTATGCTCTCAGCCTTGGTATCGCGGCTTCCAAAGACATTCAAAACTGCACGTTGGAGGGTGAGAATCCCTTCGAGAAGCAAAACGACCTGTATAGCAAGATCATCGGCCACAAGGTTGAGCTCTACACCGAGATCGACGCCGCGAAAACGGCGGACAGCCAGGACGCAAAGCAGTGGAGCGTCACCGTGCCGGCAGGGTCAATCGGCTATCTCTACATCAATAAAGATGCGAATGCCGGCAGCTATTGGCCCATTGCCCTCACCATCGACCAGCGAACGATCAATAACGAAGCTTGGAGATTCGATAACAATATCCGCCAAATTGCATATGCATCGGACGCCCCAAGCCAACACACGGTGTCAATCGAAGTCTCAGAGGGCTATACCGATATGCCCCAAGACAATGAGCCCGTCTTTTACGCGCTCAATCTGGAAGCTTTTAAGCAGATTATCGACGAGCTTAAGGCGAGCGAGTTCGTTCCGACGGTTTTCGAGGACGGCAAGGTCGAGGGCGAGTATACCGCCGAGAATGACTGCAACTTGTTGCTGAGTGTCCCGTACGATGACGGCTGGAGCGTAACGATTAACGGAGCCGCCGCAGAACTAATGCCCGCTGCCAATAAGGGTATGTTGTGCCTGAGCGTACAGAAAGGCGCGAATAGGATCCTAATGACCTATAAGACCCCGGGCGCCCTTGCAGGGCTTGCGGTGAGTCTGGCTACCGCCGCATCTCTAATTGCAGCGGGGCTATACACCAGGCATAAGAAAAGCCGCCGTTAACCAACGGCGGCTTTTCTTTCGGAATTCGAATAGCGGCTAGAGCGTCTTGAGGTACTCCCCCAACTCTTCCTCCCAGTCGGGCATGTGGAAGCCGGCCGACTCGAGCTTGGACAGATCGAGCGCGGAGTGGACCGGGCGCGGGGCGATGGGGCCCTCGGCGCTCGCGTAGTAGTCGGTGGTCGATACCGGCACGACCCTGTCGCCGTTGCCGTTGGCGGCATCGAAGACGGCGCGGGCGATAACGGCCCAGCTCCTCACGGCACCGGAGCCGGTGCAGTCGTAGGTGCCGTAAGGGGCCTTGTTCCCCAGCACGTAGAAGATGGCCTCGGCCATGTCGCGGGTGAAGGTCAGGCGGCCCAGCTGGTCGTCGACGACCGTGATCTGCTCCAGCTTGTCCTCGGAGTCGGCGACGCGGTCGGACAGGCCCTTCATGGTCTTGACGAAGTTGTGGCCCTCGCCGATGACCCAGGAGCTGCGCATGATGTAGTGGCGGGGGCACCCGGCCACGGCGATGTCGCCGGCGGCCTTGCTCTGGCCGTAGACGGAAAGCGGGCTGAAGGGCTCGTCCTCGGTATGGACCCCGGCGGTGCCGTCGAAGACGTAGTCGGAGGAGACGTGGACGAGCGTGATGCCGTGCTCGGCGCAGGTGCGGGCGAGGAGCGCGGGACCGGTCGCGTTGGCCTTCCATGCGATCGTGCGCCCCTCGGGGGTCTCGGCTTTATCGACCGCGGTGTAGGCGCCGCAGTTGATCACGGTGCCGTAGAGCGACCAGTCGTACTGAGCGTAGGCCTCGGGGTCGGACATGTCGAAGGTGTCGATGTCGCAGAAGTCGAAGTCCTTGGCGACGCCGCGCTCCTCCGCCAGCTTGCGGACCGCATGGCCCAGCTGGCCGTTGCAGCCGGTGACGAGGGTGCGCCTGGGTGCCATGGGCACGACGTCCTTCAGCATCGGGTGGTTGAGGTCGGCCTCGGATACGGTGGCCTCGGCGAGCGGAATCGGCCACTCGATGGCGAGCTCTGGGTCGGCGAGGTTCACGAAGGTGTAGGTCTTCTTCAATTCCAGCGACCAGTGGGCGTCCACCAGGTAGGTGTAGGCGGTGCCGTCCTCCAGAGCCTGGAAGGAGTTGCCCACGCCGCGCGGGACGTAGATGGCCTTGCTCGGGTCCAGGGTGCAGGTGTAGACCTTCCCGTAGGTGGCGCTGCCCTCGCGCAGGTCGACCCAGGCGCCGAATACCGAGCCGCGGGCCACGGAGATGAACTTGTCCCAGGGCTCGGCGTGGATGCCGCGGGTGACGCCGCGGCTGTCGTTGTAGGAGATGTTGTTCTGGACGACGCGGAGGTCGGGGATACCGAGCCCGGTCATCTTGGCGCGCTGCCAGTTCTCCTTGAACCAGCCGCGCGAGTCGCCGTGGACGGCGAGGTCGACGACCTTGAGGCCCTCGATGCCGGTCTCCGCCACGGAGAGGTCCTTCTCGAATGCGATGTCTGCCATGTGTACCTCTCCCCTCCTACTGGCCCTGCGCCCTGTAGCGGGCCTCGGTGGCCTCCTTGGCCGGGCGCCACCAGGACTCGTTGGCGACGTACCAGTCAATGGTGGCCTTGAGGCCCTCGGCGAAATCGGTGTGGGCCGGCCTCCAGCCGAGCTCGCGCTGCAGCTTGGTGCTGTCGATGGCATAGCGGCGGTCGTGGCCGGGGCGGTCGGCGACCCAGTCGAAGTCCTCGGGGTCCTTTCCCATGGCCTCCAGGATCATGCGCAGGACGGTGATGTTGTTCTTCTCGCCATTTGCGCCGATGAGGTAGGTCTCCCCCATCTGCCCCTTGGTGAGGATGTCCCAGACGGCGCTGGAGTGGTCCTCGGTGTGGATCCAGTCTCGGACGTTCTCGCCGCGGCCGTAGAGCTTGGGGCGGACGCCGTCGATGATGTTCGTGATCTGCCTGGGGATGAACTTCTCCACGTGCTGGTAGGGGCCGTAGTTGTTGGAGCAGTTGGAGATCGTGGTGCGCAGGCCGTAGGTGCGGGTCCAGGCGCGGACCAGCATGTCAGAGGACGCCTTGGTGCTCGAGTACGGGCTGCTCGGGTGATACGGCGTCTCCTCGGTGAACTTGGCCGGGTCGTCGAGCGCCAGGTCGCCGTAGACCTCGTCGGTGGAGACGTGGTGGTAGCGGATGCCGTACTTGCGGACGGCCTCCAGCAGGCGGAAAGTGCCCTCCACGTTGGTGCGCAGGAACGGCTCGGGGTCGGCGATGGAGTTGTCGTTGTGGCTCTCTGCGGCGTAGTGCACGATGGCGTCGTGGCCCGGGACGATCCTGTCCAGCAACTCCGCGTCGCAGATGTCGCCCACGACGAGCTCCACGCGGTCCGAGGGCAGCCCGGCGATGTTCTCGGGGTTGCCGGCGTAGGTCAGCTTGTCCAGGACGGTCACGTGGACGCCCGGGTGGTTGTTCACGACGTAGTGCACGAAGTTGCTGCCGATGAAGCCGCAGCCGCCCGTGACGATGATGTTCTTGGGTTCAAAGATCTCAGACATGAAAATCCAATCTGAAGCATGTACAGCTTCTTTAGTATGCCGCAGGAAGTGACGACGCGACACTATTCAACAAAACTATCGGACATTTCGGCATGCGATAAGAGCCATAACCTTCGCAGAATTACCTCCCGTACAAAACGCCTCCGGAATGCAGTCTTTGTCGTAGTGAAAAACCGAATCCCCAGTTATTTCCCGTAAGTACTTATAGAAGAAATCCTCCCAGCTTTTAAACTTCTCACTGTTTACAAAGGCTTCTGGGGTTTCCAAAACCGTCTTAACATCTAGCCCTGGAATTACGCCGGAGCTCAGCAGAAGCCATTCGAACGACTCGGGAAGACAAACCGTAACAGTATCGCGGTGAATGTCTTGCAGCTTAAGGACGCGGTCCGCATAGCACCCAAATGCCGCTCCGTCCGCAACAACAAACACGCGATCGTCGAGATGCTGATCCAACCAGCGCAAAATCGCGCTGTTCGTCATGGCCGAAGCACAGGTAAGCTCACTGTCAGCGAAATGCCGTTCAAAGAACTGGAAACCAGACTTACTGTCCTCGCATAGAAGGATAGAAAAGTCCTGTTTTGGCGCCGACCGGGAAATGGCATAACGATGATTCCCGCGATCTTGATAAGCAGGGACGAAAGAATGGTATTTTCCGCTCGTCTTAATCTTGTAAATCTCATCCACGCTATACGGAAGATTGGGGAAATCAGCCCTTGAGATCAGCACGAAATAATTCGAGGAATACAGCACATGATGGGCAAACTCATCAGAATGGATCTCTTTTAAGCCCTCATCGACAAATACAATCGAGTCATGAACGGACGAAAGCTGGTTTCGCCAATCATAATCGGTCAGGGCGACACAGGGACAATCGCATTGCAAGGAAACACCCGACTGCTCGCCCGTTCGCATGTAGTCTGCGACCATGTCAAACAGTGTCGTCTTACCCGTGCCGCTATCGCCACGCACAATAGTGATGTTCCGCTTGATGGTAAATGTGTACTTGGTTCCCCTGCGGCGGGAAATCTTAACGAGATGCGAACCGTTCATAAGCAGCACCTACAGATACGGAATCGACTCGTGAATCAATTCGGCCATATTGTGAACGATTCGGCCGCTATTCACGACTTTGATTTTAAAATCCTCGCGACCAAAGTCCATCACATGATAGAGATTCACAACGAGCTTGCGGTCTTTCGCCATGTCGAGAATCCACTTGGCACAGTTGTCACCACAGGTAGAAGCGTTAAAAATATGCTTACGATCAAATCTCATAAGCAGCAGCGTTTTCACGCCACCAGAAAGCTGGAGTGGAGAAATGGACCCAAGCACAGGGCTTTCGATGACGTTTTCGGAGACAACATCCGATCGATCGACATCTTTAATTATCGAGACTGCATAGGGATCCGTAATCCAAGAAGACCGGTAAGAGTTTTTGAAATATGTCGCTGTGTTGTAAATCGCTTCTGGCATATCGCCAAAGTAGACGCTTAACACATCCACTCCCAATCATATTGTCTTTATGGTCAACGTAATCATAACGAAAGGGGCCACCAGATAAACGGTGGCCCCTAAAAGAAAACAAGCTGGTGCTAGTACTCGCGCGGGCTGTTGACGATCTCGCCGGCGGCGACCTTCTTCAGGTGCTGGCCGTAGACCGACTTGCCGTAGGCCTTGGCGGCCTCCTCCAGCTCGGCGGTCGTGATCCAGCCGTTCTCCCAGGCGATCTCCTC
>DBEWTI010000112.1:0-2989 GCA_048205975.1 Collinsella sp. | reverse complement strand
CGCCGGACACTTGCGATTGTTCAGGCCGCAAGGAATCCGAGTCGAGAGGGCGGTGGTGGCGTATGGCCCAGAAGGCCTACAGCCTGTCGCACACGAAGTGGATGTGCAAGTACCACGTCGTGTTCACGCCGAAGTATAGGCGCAAAGTCATCTACAACCAAATAAGGTCCGACCTTGGGGAGATCTTCAGGAAGCTCTGCCAGTACAAGGGGATAGAGATCATCGAGGGGCACCTGATGCCCGACCACGTCCACATGCTGTTGGCGATACCGCCGAAGTACAGCGTATCGAGCGTGATGGGCTACCTGAAGGGGAAGAGCTCGCTGATGATATTCGACAAGCACGCGAACATGAAGTACAAGTTCGGCAACAGGAAGTTCTGGGCCGAGGGCTACTACGTGTCCACCGTCGGCCTGAACGAGGCCACCATCGCGAAGTACATCCGGGAGCAGGAGAAGGCCGACATCGCGATCGACCGGCTGAGCGTCAAGGAGTACGAGGACCCCTTCGATAGGGGGCCGGGGCGTAAATAGCGCCGGTTTGACCGGCCCGTCACGGGTCAATCTGCAGTGCGGCCCGAACCCCGTGAGGGCCGGCGCCTTTAGACGCGTGCCGGAAATCCAAGGGTTATACCCTAAGAGCAAACCACCCCTTTTAGGGGTGGTTTTGATGCAAAAGCGGGTGACGCTCGAGTGTTCTCGCAGATGTTTTGCGTGGATAAGGGCGCGCGTTGTACCATATAGACGTATATGTGTACATATGAAAGGGGCCCCGTGGCCAAGACGGTATATTCCGATAACCAAAATAATGTCGATGCCCTGGCTGAGCGTCTGAGCAGCCAGACGTCGCTTTCTGCCGAGCGTGCCAAGCTGGTTGCCTACGACCTGCTCTGCCGCAAGGCGCTCAAGATTAAGTCGAGCGCACTGGCGCAGATTTTTCGCTCCGTTGACAAGGAGTGCGACACCAAGGCGATGCGCGATGAACTTATCGCGGCAAATATCGTGACCAAGATCGAGGGTAGCGGCATTAACGGGCGCCCGGCGTTCTATACCATCGATGCCGAGATCCGTGATGCCCAGGAGCAGCCTGCCGAGTCCGTCGAGGATTTTGTCGTCGAGGATTCCGCTGACGTGCCTGCTGTGGAAGAAACTGCTCTGCGTGAGCATGTCGATACCGATGAGTTGCTCGATGAGAACGTCGTGCGTGCCTTTACGGCCAAGGCCGGCCGCGGCGGTTTTGGCGGGAGTGGCAAGCGCGATGCGCAGCGCCGCGCCCAGCAGGAGCGCTTCCGTCGCGCCGTTGCTCAAAAGGGTGAGACGGATGCTGAGGCTGTTGAGACCGAGGTTGCTGCCGAGTCGCAGAAGCCCGCGAGGGAGCAAAAGCCCGTGGAGGCCCAAGAGCCCAAGCGTCGTCGCGGTGCTCACTTTAAGACTGCACAGCAGGATGCCGCGCGTGAGGTTGAAGAGTCTTCTGAGGTTGCAGACGATGTTGAGGAGTCTGCCAAGAAGGCTCCGGGTTCGTGTCGTCCTGGTCGCGGTTTTGCGGGACGTGCATATCCCGTAAAGCGTCAGGAGAAGGGCGAGTCGGTTTCGACCACTCAGGGCGAGAAGGACGAGAAGGCCGTTGAGCCGGTGGCTCGCGAGCAAAAGCCTGTTGAGCCGCAGCTTGAGGTTGATGCCGAGGCCAAGGGCCAGCAGCCTACTGATGAGCAGACGGAGCAGGGCGCGTCGAGCAAGCCTCGCCGCCGTCGCCATCGTGGGGGCCGCAGTTCCCATGCCGAGACTGCGGCCGAGAAGACCACGCCGCAGAACGAGGATGCGAAGGCCGAGGTTTCTTCGGGGCAGCCTAAGCGCCAGCCGGCGAAGGAGAGCAAGTCCGTTCGTCCGCAGAAGCAGGCGTCTATGCCGAAGCGCGAGCGCAATTCCCAAGGCGATTCTAAGCGCAAGTCTCAGAGGAAGCCGGAGTCTGCCGCAGCAGATACTGCTGCCCAGCAGCCCAAGTCGGCCGTTCACGGCGAGGCCTCGGCGTTTGCCCTTGCCCGCGTTTTAGGCAGGCAGCTGCTCAAAGTTGTCCCTACGCCCACGGCGCTCTCTAAGATCAAGGAGCAGCAGACACAGATCGTAAAGGTCGAGGGCAAGGACGGCAAAAAGGCTCCGCAGCGCACTCAGCACAACGAGATGTCCAACCGCAAGATTGCCGAGGAAATCGCAATCATCCAGGCTTGGATCGAGCAGAACCGAGGTGCCGATACGCCGGTTGCCTCGCGCCGCCAGCGTGCCTACCAGATCTTTAACGACGAGAAGGCTTTTGACGGCAAGCACGGTGAGCGCTTGATCAGGCGTATGACCGAAAAGGGCATCAGCATGCAGGCGATCAAGGTCGCCCCCAATCGCCCCGTGCACTTTACGGGCTTCTTTACGCTGGGCGCCGACAAGCCGTTCATTATGGTCGAGAACCTGGACACCTACGACGAGATTGTCAAGCTGCTGCGTGGCCGCAAGCACGCCAAGCTCTTTGGCATCAAGGTGGGCGGCGTGATTTTTGGCGGCGGATGCAAGGCGAGCGTCTCGCATGCCCTGGACGATTATCTGGCTGAGATTGGCTATCGTTTTAACTACGTCTACTACGTAGGCGATATCGATCGCGAGGGCGCGCGCATTGTCGAGCAGGCTCGCAATGCCAATGTGGTTGAGATTCGCCTGCATGCCGGCATGTACCGCGCCATGCTCGCCGAGCATAAGCGTCGCGTGAAGGCTGGCGGCGAGTGCGAGCCCGCGGCTGCCAACCAGGGCGTGCCGCAGAACCTGGCAGCGACGATCAAGGATCTGCCCATGGTTACGCGCGTGCAGTTCCGCAACGTGCTACGTGAAGGCGGGCGCATTCCGCAGGAGATCCTGATGACCGCAGACTATCGGGATGGCGACTCGGGAAGCTTCGACCGCATGCTCAACAACTAGGGCGTTCGGCCCCGGGAGAGTGGGGACACCGG